>NZ_PDKE01000008.1:0-150695 GCF_004116715.1 Arcobacter sp. CECT 8989
CTTTTGCTGCTAGATTATTCATTGATGCTGTCATTGTTGCTGAGTTATTCTCTAGTGTTTGTCCATTATGTAAATTCGCTTTTGCGTTATTACCTAAGGCTTCTCCTAGTTTGTTGATACTTTGCATTACTTCAAGCATTTTATCTTTTAATTTAGGATTTATATTAACTCTATCTCTATAATCATTATTTGCAAAGTGAGATACGCTTCTAACAACCTCCGTCATATTTCTTTCATTTTCATCAAGCATTTTATTAATTGTATTTTTTAAAGTAACAATCATTGGGTTTTCTGAAGTTGCATGGATTCTACATTTATAAATACCTTGCTCAACTTTATCACTTGTAAGAACTATCTCTCCAATAACTCTCATATCTTCTTTTAGTTTTTTATCAAAAATATCAGCTGTCTCATTTAACATTACTAACATTTGGCCAACTTCATCATTTGTATAAACAGTAGGTTTGGTAAAAGTATTTGTCTTAAATGAGATAAAATCTAAAAACTCGGCAAAAGAATGTTTAAACTTGTTTAATCCACCAGTAATAATTTTCTTGAATAAATAATAAATTACAAATACAAGAACTAAAGTTAAAATAACCATCATCACAAGCATAAAATAAACTAAGTTTGCAGATTCATTAAAACTTGTATCAACATGTTTGATATGGTCACCAACTAAATATGTCCCAATTGTATTCCCTTGGAAGTCTTTTATTGGAAATTGAGTATAAAAATAAGAACTATCAGTTAAATATCCCTTATTTATTAACTTTGTAAAGTCTAAAGATTTTACACTGTTTTTAAAACTCTCATCAATAACTTTTTGTGAGATATAGTAATTCCCAACTTTATCCTGAGATGTTAAAGCGTTTCCTCTTTTTAATTTTTCATCCATTAAAACTAAAAGGAATTCATCATCTGCTTTAAAATCTTTTACTACAGAGTTAAAACCTTGAATAAACTCTAAAGAACCAATATATTCATCTGCATCGTTAAATACAGGAGCAAGCCCTCTTAGAACTAAACCTGCTCTACCAACTTCAATTGCAGCTAAAGGTTTTTGTGTATTTTTAACTTCTAGAATTGTTTTTCTAAAAGAGCTTAAATCATCACCGTATTTTTCAGTTTTCCAGTTTCTTAAAAAAGAGTTTACATTTTTGTCATGAATATGAACTTTTACATTTTTAAATGAAGTTCCATTTTTCATAGCATTAGAGATAGAACTTAAAGCAGCTATTGCTAAATCTCTATTGTTTGTTTCTAAGGCTTCTATTACATCTGTATTTTTTGAAATTGTAACAGCATTTGAAATACCAATATCAAGCTTTGCTTTGATTCTTTCTTTTATTAAAAGTTCAAAGTGTTCTTGTGTTTGAAGCTCAATATCTTTCTTCATTCCCATCACTAAATAGTACGAGACACCAGCAGCTATAACAATAACAATTGCAGCAACAATTAAAATCCTAAGTAGGATCTTATTTGCAATAGAACTCTCCTTCATACAAACTCCTTAAGAATGTTGCTATATTTTATCTACTGTAAACTTAATTTATTATTGTTTTTTTATCTCTTCAATCGTACATAAAGCAATTGTTTTCGGTGTCTGCAGAGTAACCTTATCATTTAAGTCAAGTTCTTCAAGATTAACTATTTTATTATTTATTGATAATTGAGCATATCCAGTTTTATATTTTCTATCAGGATTACTAAGAAGTAGTTGCTCTTTTAATAGTTCAATTCTGCTTTGTTTGTTTTGTATATTTTGTCTTAAAAGATTTGTAAACCTCTCCTTTAAAACCTTGATTTGCTCACTTATGAAGTTAAATTTTGCATCTAAAGAGTTTTGTTCAAAAAGAGAATACATATTTTTTAATTCAACTTCTTTTCTAGCAATTATGTTTTTTAATCTATTATCAAAATCCATTGTAATATTATCAAGATAAATTCTATTTTCATTTACATCAGGTAGTGAAATTTCCATTGCATTAGAAGGTGTTGCAGCTCTTATATCTGCAACAAAATCTGAAATTAAAAAGTCTGTTTCATGTCCAACTGCTGAAATAACTGGTTTTGTACAAGAGAAAATAGCATCTGCAACTATTTCTTCATTAAAAGCCCAAAGGTCTTCAATACTTCCTCCACCTCGTCCAACAACTATCAAATCTACA
Source organism: Arcobacter sp. CECT 8989 (assembly GCF_004116715.1). NCBI lineage: Bacteria > Pseudomonadati > Campylobacterota > Epsilonproteobacteria > Campylobacterales > Arcobacteraceae > Arcobacter > Arcobacter sp. CECT 8989. The sequence continues at coordinate 2,172 of NZ_PDKE01000008.1, forward strand.
TCTAAAGAGTTTGCATATCTTATTGAATCTACTATATCAAATTTTGAACTCTCACCTTGAACTAAAGTTGGAACAAGTACTAACTCAATAAGTGGCCATCTATTTGTAGCTACTTTTTTCATATCTTCAATTGCAGCTCCTGTAGGAGATGTTACAAGTGCTATTTTTTTAGGGAAAAGAGGAAGTCTCTTTTTTCTTTCTTGGTCAAAATATCCCTTTACTTGAAGTTTTGCTTTTAACTGCTCATAAGCTAAAGCTAGCGCTCCTTGTCCTGAAGGTTCAATCTTAGAACACATAAGCTGATAACTTCCCCTTGGTGTGTAAACAGTTATAGTTCCAGAAACAACAATTTTCTGCCCTACTTCAAGTCTAAACTTTAAATATTTTGCATTACCTTTAAACATTACACAAGAGATTGTTGATTTTTCATCTTTTATTGAAAAATAAATATGTCCTGAGTTATGGTAAGTTAGGTTTGAGATTTCACCTTCAACACTAACATTTATAAAAGTAGTTTCCAGTAAAGATTTAATTTGTGTATTTAAAGTAGATACAGAAATAGGAGAGTTCAATTGTTTCCTTTGCAATACTATTGCAAGAAATTATATTTTTCTTGCAATTATAAGTGTAGATATCTTCATAGAGAAAGATTTAACATGAATTGGTTCAAGTCCTGCTTGTCTTAACTCTTTGCATAAATTATCAGTTGTTAAAAACTCATCAATTGAGTCTGGTAAATATCTATATGCTTCTTTATTTTTTGAAATAATTCCACCAATAGTTGGTAAAACTTTATTCATATAAAAGTCTGTTAAGTGGTCTAAGATATTTGTTTTTTCTTGTTTTGTAAACTCAGAAATAACTACTAAACCATCTTTTTTAAGTACTCTTGCAAACTCATCAAAGGCTTCTTGTCTTTGAACTACATTTCTAATTCCATAAGAAATAGAGATAATATCTGCACAATCACTATCTAGTGGCATTTGAGCAGCACCTGCTTCAATAAACTCAACTTCTGGAAACTTCTGTTTTGCAACATCCATCATTCCAACACTTGGGTCTACTCCAACAATATTTTTTAATTCAATACCATTTTTATTTGCAATTGTTTTCCAAAAGTCAATCATATCACCTGTACCACAAGCAACATCAACAACTTTTTCTAAACTATCTTTGTTATATAAACTTAATGCCTTGTTACAAGCCTTGTTTCTCCAAGACTTATCAATTCCCATACTTAAAATTCTATTTGCTATATCATATCTTCCAGCAATATCATTAAACATTGATACAATTTTTTCTTGTTTATCCATCAACTATCCTAAATTATAATAAATATTTTCCAACAAATAAGCCACCAATAAAACCAATATTAAGCATAATAATTAAATATAAAATTGATATTTTTTTATCTTTTTCTGGTAGCTGTTTTAAAACTTTTTTTTGTTCCATTACAGAATCATCTAACGATCTTCTTGCATGGTCCATGCTATCAAATGAGTTTCTTAAACTAAGTTCTGATAATTCAAGCCTTTCAACTATCTCTTTGGCTTGTTTAAAAGTCATATCACTCATATTTCAACACTTTACTTCTTAATCTCAAGCCACTTATCTAAATCAAAGAAGATTTTATTTAAAGTTCCTAAAACATAATCTTTTGCTTCTGTTTGAATTCTTCTAAAGAATAAAAACTTTCTAGCACTCTCTAAATCACCTAACTCTTTTGCTTGAATAGCTTTCTTAGCAAAATCAGTATTGTTGTAAGCCATTTCCCAAACAGTACTTCCTAAGTATCTACTCATAGTAATTACTTTGTCATTTTTTACTGCAAAATATTTTGGGTCTTTTAAAAAGTCACAAAGTACTGAATTACTATCTAAATATTTATGACCAAAGAAGTTAATAAACTGCTCTTCAATATACTCTTGGTCCATAGAGATAGCTCTATTTAAAGCAAATAGAACATTTTCTTCAAGATTATCTTCAATCTTTTTGATTTTTTTCATAGTTGCAATTGCATTTTTACCATCAAGTTCACCATCACCTAATGGAATAATCCATTTGATATTACCAAAAGAACCTACTTTTTTAATCTCTTCTAAAACCAATGAAGAGGTTTTATTTCCACCAACATCAACAATAATTTCATGCTTATCATCCATTAAGATAAGTTCATCAAGCTCTGTTAATTTGTTTGTTCCAAGCATTCTTTTTTCAACAATTTCAGTTCTTGTAAAAGACTTACTGTCATTGTTTTCATCATCAATTTCAATATAAGTGATTTTTTTACCATGCTTTTTGAATAAATAAGGAGCAATTACTTGCATTGCTACAGTAGATTTACCAACACCACCTTTAGTTTGTGGAATTATTATCATTTTTTTCCCTTATTAGACTGTTTATTTCTTATTTTCATATACTCAATAATCTTACCGTGAAATCGACAGTATAATTTATTAAGTGATATTTCATATCCGTAAAGTTCAAATATTTTATCTAAATTATCATTAATTCCATATTCACACCAAGCTTGTAAATCCTCATAGCTTTCAAACTCATAACCAAAAGAAGCAACTAACTTTTGTGTATATTTATCTACTACCATAAACTCTTGTTTACAAGCATAACAAAGTATTGCATCTGCTGTTTCTAGACCAATACCTTTTTGTTCTAAAAGCCACTCTTTACTAACATTTTCACAAAAAGATTCAAAAGAGCCAAACTCTTCTAAAATATTTGAAACTATTTTTTTAATTCTTATTGATTTTTGATTTTTAAAACCACTTGGAGTAATTGCTAAAATAAAGCTTTCTAAGTCTACTTCTTTTATACCTTCTAAAGATAAAAGATTTTTTTCTCTTAAGTTAGATAATGACTTTTCTACATTTTCCCATTTTGTATTTTGAGTTAGAATTGCACCTAAAAATATTTCAAAAAAGTTTGAGTTTGGCCACCAAAATTCTGGGTGACCTTCAAGTAAGTTTTGTTCTTTTAAGTACTTTAATAAATCAAAGCTATCACTTATATCTACTTTTTCTTTAGTCAAAAATAGCCTTAGTTTTTATAATATCAGGTTTATCACAATATTTTTTTAGTTTAAAACAATCAACTGCTTTTCCATCTTCAATATCTATAACCATCATTTGAAGTATTGATTTACAAGAATTAGGAATAGTAAAGTGTCCACCTAGACCTGTAGTTGCCTTTTCAATTGGTATTTTACTATCCATTCCAATTACATTGTCCCTACAACCTGTAAGTCCAATATCTGTTAAATATGCTGTTCCATTGATAACTTGTAAATCATCTGTTCCTATGTGAGTATGTGTTCCACAAACTCCACTTACTAAACCTTTTAACATCATAAAGATAACTCTTTTTTCACTTGTTGCTTCCCCATGAAAGTCAATAAAAATATTTCTTACACCTTTTTCATGTAATTCATCTACAAGTTTAACTGCCCAGTTAAATGGATTTTCAACTGTTGGCATTGAAAATTGTCCCATTAAGTTTATTACTGCTAATTTTTCATCATTTACATCAAAAACTTTTATACCAGTTCCTGGAATACCTTTAGGGTAATTGTCAGGTCTTAAAACTGGTTTTGTTTCAAGAAGAGTGAACATTTCACTTTTCTTATCAAAAGAGTGGTTTCCACCAGTTATAACATCAATTCCTGAGTTTAAAAGTTCTTGACAGTTTTTTACTGTTAATCCAAAACCATGACTAGCATTTTCTGCATTTGCAATTACCATATCAAATTTATATTTTTCTCTTATATTTTGCAAATGTTGTTTAATAATCTTTCGACCAGGCCGTCCTACAATATCACCTATAAATGCTATTCTCAAAATAGTCCTTTAATTAAAATAGTTGAAATTGTAGCTACTTATTCTTGTATTTTCAACTTTACATCAAATACTGCACCAACTTCATTGTTATATACTAGAATTTCACCCTTATGGTCATCGATAATCTTTTTAGCAATATTTAGTCCAACTCCCATTCCACTATGCGTTTTAGAACTTACAAATGGGTCAAAGATTTTATCAATAATCTTTTCATCTACTCCACCTGCATTATCAGAGAATCGTACAATTACCTCATCAGCTTCAGAGAAAACATCAATTCTAAGTTCTCTTTGTTCATAGTCTTTTAAAGTTTTTAAAGCATCTAAGGCATTGTTTATGATGATAATCCAAACTTGCTCTAACCTTTGCTTTTGAACTTTAGCAAAAACTTCAAAATCATTTTTATCAATATTTGTTGGAGTAAACTCTTTATTGTTTAGATATATCTTACTTATTTGTTTTGAAACATTATATGCCATCGTTAAAGAAGTAAATAAAGTAGCATAAATATTTGTTTTCTCTTTAGCTTCTATTGATGTTTGAGACATCTCTCTCATTGATTCAACAATAACAGCAATACGATTTATTGCATCTTCCATCTTTTCACAAGAAAACAGCATATTGTTTTTAGTATCTTCATCTTCTAAATCTTCAATATCCATTGTTAACATCTCAAAGTTACCCTTTAAGTATGTCAAAGGAGTATTAATCTCATGGGTAATTCCAGCAGCTAAAGTACCAATAGAAGTAAGTTTTGCATTTTTAATTTGCTCTTCTTGATGAATTTTGTCTTTTTCAATATTCTTTTTAACTTCTTGAGCAACTCTAAACTCTAAGTTATGGTTTAGCTCTTGAAGTTTTCGTTTATCTTCTAAAGAGTTTGCAACCATAACCATATTTTTTCTATCTGGAAGAAGATTTAAAGATACATCTAAATATATCTCTTCTTGATTTTTTGATATAAAAACTAACTCTATATTCAAAATAGAACCATGTTCTTTTACTTCATTAACAACTTTTCTTAATAAATCAATACTTCCTGCATCTACTAAATCAAATATTTTTTTCTCAATTATCTCATTTTCCGTATAGTTGAAAAGATTAAAGAACTTTCCATTAAATCGTTTGAAGTTTCCATCAAAGTCTACTAAGGCTATTCCACTATTTGCATTTTGGAAAATTGTATTTAACTGTTCAATCTGATAGTTTAATTCGTTGTATAGCTTTTCAATTCTTTTGTTATCACTAATATCTGTTCTAATATCTGTATATCCAATTAGTTCGCCATATTCATTGTAGTCTGGTTCAATATTTGACTTAACCCAATAATCACCAGCAATCTTTTTAATACTTTGAAGTTCTCCATTCCAAGGAATTGCATTTTCTAGAACTGTTTTTACTTTTTCATTAAAAACTTTCAAACTATTATTACTTAATAAAAAAGTATAATCTTGTCCAATAAGTTCTTCCTTTTCAAAGCCTGTTACCCTTGAAAGATAAGAACTTATATTTAAAACTTTAAACTCAGTATCAAGTTTTACATACATAACATGTTTATCTAAAAGAGCTAAACTATCATTTAACATCAAACTATTTTTTCTAATAGAGTCACTTAGCACATTTTTTTCACTCTCTAGTTTTTTATTTATATTTGATAGAGGTGTTGTAAAAAGCATTGAGATTATAAATGAAATAACAAACATTAAAAAAGCAATATTATAAAAAGAGTTTTCATATCTATTAAAAAACTCTTTGTAGGTAATTTTTTTATTGTTGTCAACTAAAGTAAAATAGTGTTCATTATTAAAAAATATTTGTTTTAAGTAGTTTTTATTTGTAACAATAAAACTATCACTAAAGACTCTATTACTAAAGCCTTTTATAATACTTTTAATATCTAATGAAGGATTATAATACTTTGACCAAGAGTTTAAACCTGTACTATCATAGATAATATTTAAATCTTTATCTACTAAATATTTTATATCTTTTAACTGTAAAGATTTAAAAAGCCTACTTATATCATAAGAGATAAAGACTGTTTTATCTTCTGCTTTATATACAAGCTCAATTAAAGGTTTTAAAGGTAGTGTTATTTCACCTTTTTGTTCTAAAAGATATGGTTCCGTTATAAAAAGTCTATTTTTTAAAATCTCTTCACTACTTAGGTAATAATGAATAATAGAACTTAATACTAACTCTTTTTTTTCTATTTTATTTTCATTTTTATATAAAGAGATGATGTTTTCACCACTATTTTTCACAAGCTTTAGGGAGGTGATATCTTTATTACTTTTTAATAAAACCTCTAATTTTGGTTCAATACTTGGAATATAATTATTCTTAACTGCTTTATCTTCAAGTATTGTTTCAATAATAGCTTTATTTTTTCTAATAAAATCATCTACTCTTTCTTGAAAAAGTTCTGCTTTTGTTAAAAAGTTTTCTATATTTTTATGTTCTACTTTTGTTTGAAAAGTTTTATATGTTAAAAATGAAGTTAATAAAAAGAATATAAACGAAAATACTAAAAATGCTAAAAAAAGCTTTAATGAAAATTGAACCTTCAAACTACTGTACTCTCTTACTTTCTCTTCTATCTCTTGTGATTAGTTTTATATAGAAACAACACCCATCATCTTCATTTTTAGCCCAAATATCACCATCAAGTTTTTTTACAATAAGTTTTGCAATATGCAATGGTAATCCCCTTGAAGATAGATTCTCTTTAGTACTAAAACCTGTTTCAAATATTTTACTTATAAACTCTTGAGGAATTCCTCCTGCATTGTCTTTACACTTAATCAGTATATTTTCATTTGTTCTATTTACAGAAATAGTTATTTTACCTGATGTAATTCTTTTCTTTCTAAACTCTTCAAAGGAGTTATAAACTATTCCTAAGATGATTTTTCTTAAGTCATATGAAACACCAAAAGTCTCTAAATTCTCATCCCCTGATAATTCTATTTTAATATCTTTTTGAGGAACAGAAGCAATTGCTGTTTTAATTGCATTAAAAACACTATATTTATCTTCATTTGAGTTTTGAGAGAAAAGAGTTTTAAACTCATTTAAATGCATTGATAAAATCTTTAACTCTATACTTAACTCTTTAGATAAGTTTGTTAAATAGTTTTTATCATAAGTATTTTTATTTACACTATTTTCAAAGGCAAGTATCTTTGAAGATAGATTCGAAATAGGCTTTTTCCACTCATTTGAAAAGGCATCTAAAATTTGTCCCATTAGAACAATCTTAGATTGATCAATTTTCATTTTATCTCTTGTTTTTATCTCATTTAGTTTTAAAAATAGGTCTCTTTTTAATAAAGAGTTTACTTTTAGAAGTTGTTTTTCATCACTAATATTAACCCTAATAGACCTATATCCTATTTTTTTATTATTGATATCAAAGATAGGTAAAATATTTCCTCTAACCCAATAAGAGTTTCCATTTTTATCAATATTTTTTATCTCACCTTCCCAAACTTCATTTGCTGATAATTTTTCCCACATGTTTTCATAAAACTTTTTTGAAATATCAGGATGTCTTACTATATTTATTGGTTTACCAATCAGCTCATCTTTTTTGTATCCACTTACATTACAAAAGGCTTGAGAAACATAAGTGATTCTTCCCTTTAGATTTGTTTCTGCAACAATTACATATTTATCAATACTCTTACTAATATTATTAAGTTTAGATTTTATTATTTTGTACTTATAATAATACAGATTTATTAAAAATAGTAAAAGTACTATAATAAAAGAGACTAACACACTTGCATAAATATAAATATTATATCTATTAACTATTTGATTATACTCTTCACACTCAACTGTTAACATCATATAAGATGAATTATTTATTTCGTAGAAACTTGTGATAAAGCACTTCTCTTTTACTCTATAATCAACTACAAAATTTTGTTTATTTTTCATCTTCTTTTTTATTTCTGTTAAAAGTTCTAAAGGTAAATTATTTATTAAAAATCTATTTTTGTAAAATGATTGAACATACATAAAATTTGGATTTATATGATGGGTTAAATAGTTTTTAAAATAGCTTTGATTTACATTACTTTTTAATATAGAATGATCAACCATAAACTCAACATTTAAACCTTTTTCTATAAAGCTATTATGAGATAGTCTTGGTAGGTCCATCACTATTTCAAATACAGCTATAGCTTTTAGGTCTTTATTAAAAACAGGTTTTAAGTAGTTTAGTGAAGCACTTGTATCATTTATAGCAAAGATAACTTTTGGATTAAATTTTTTCGCTACTTTAGTAATAAGAGTTTTATGTTCTTTATTTAAATTCTCATCATAGGAGTTAAAAGAGCTTTTATAAATAGGCTTTCCTATGATTGAATAAAAGTTTATCTCTTTTATATTATGTTTTCTAAAGAAACTCAATTTATCTTCATAGATTTTTTCTATCTCTTTAAATCTTTCTTCTTTTTTGTTTTGCTCTTGTAAGATTGATAGTAGTCTTTCATTTTTTAACACATAATTAAAGAAAAAAAGCTCCGATATTTCTAGAGTCTCTTTTTTATAAAGCGAGAAAACTTTACTATTTTTCTCTTTAACTTCATTTTTTAGAATCTCTATCTCTTCATTTTTATTAAACAAAAGAGCAAGGATCAAAACTGTTGATAAAAAAAGAAAAAGTAAACTATACCTAAATACTAATCTATTGCTCTTCATTTAACTCATTTCTCTAAAAGTGTTTTTATCTTTTCATTTAAAGCTTCTAAAGAAGGGAATGGTTTCATAATATAATTCTCAGCTCCTTGTTTATGAGACTTTAAAACTTTATCTAAAGTAGAATATGCTGTCATCATGCATACCTTTTGTGCTGGTATCTCAGCTTTTATTTTTTCTAAAAACTCTAAACCATCCATTGCAGGCATCATAATATCTAATAATATTAAATCATACTTTGTTTTAACACAAGAGTCAAGGGCAATTTTAGGATTTGAAAAAGTAGTTACTCTATATTTCTTTGTTCTTTTTAGATACTTATCAATTATCTGTAAAATCTCAACTTCATCATCAACTACTGCGATTTCATAAATTTTTTCTTCCATTTCACTTCCTACTAGTTAAATAGTTTTGTAGCTGCATCTTTCATCACAGCTGTATTTTTTTCTTCTAGGATTTTGTCTAAGTAAATAAAGACCTCTTCACTGGCATCCTCAACTAAAGCAATTTTTTGTTCAATTAACTGTTTAGAACAAGAGATTTCATTTCCAGAACACTCACTTGCTAACTCATTTGCTTCTTTATGCACAATGGAATGACAATGTTCTAAATGTCTATAAGAAGGTACAAAACTAAACTCTTCTTTACCTAAGCCAGAGTCGTACCATTTACCTAATCTACAGTTATGGTGGTCAACTGCTTTAAAGTTATGTTCTGACCCAAAAATCAATTGATAAAGATTGTTTTTGTAAATTACGTGGTCTAATTTTGCAAGATTGATAAAGATTTTATTTGAAACACTCTCTACTTCATAAACAGACCTACTAGAGTTTCTTTGGAAACCATTCATTAGTTCACTTAAGATTTCTACCCTACTTTTTGTTTCCCCAACTACTTGAGAAACCACATCTGAACTATTTTTAATCTTATGAGTTTCTTCTTGGATAGAATCAACTACACTTTTGATTTGTGAAGCTGCTTGAGCAGACCTATTTGCTAAGTTTCTTACTTCTTGTGCAACTACTGCGAAACCTTTTCCTGCTTCACCTGCTGTTGCTGCTTCTACTGCTGCATTAAGTGAAAGAATATTTGTTTGGAATGCAATCTCTTGAATGATGTTAATAACATCAGCAATATCTTTACTTTTAGAAACTAAAGAGTTTACAACTTCATGTTCTATCTCTATTTCTTTATGTAAGTTCTCAGTATCACTTACAATATCATTTGTTAGGTTTAATCCTTTTGTAGAACCTTCTGCTGTCTCTTTAGACTCTTTCATCATACTTCGTAATTCATCTAAAAGGTCCAGGTAGGCATTCTGAGTTGAAGTTAAAGAGTTAGTCATATTTTTATTATGTCTTTCTAATAAACCACCTTCTTTATTATCATGGACAGAAGTTTGTCTTAATGAAGCAATTATTTTATCATCATACTTCTCTAATAAAATAAAAGCTTCACAATCATTTAAAACAACAGTATCTCTTCCACTTTTGATTGCTTTTAATAAAGCTTGAGTATCAAGGTTATGATTTTTTGCTCTTCTATTTATAAATAAAACTTCATCATTTGTGTTAAATGCAACTAAACCCTCTTCTTGTGAGATTTCAGCAAGTCTTTTATAAAACTCATTCTTCTTTTCTAAACTTTCAATCTTTTGTTCATCATTTGAAACTAGTTGAATTTTATTTTCTAAGTTTTGGATTTTTTTGTCTTTTAAAGCTACTTCTTCTTTTAGTAGCTCTAGCTCTTTTTTAAGTTTTTCTACTTCTTGAGCATTTTTCTTTGAGTTCGAAAAAAACATCTCTTATGTGCCTTCATAATATTTTTTCAAGTTAAGTAAATATTATATCTCAATATCACTTTATAATCAAAGAAATTGCTTGATACTATTTAAAATTATTTGCACATAAATAAGCTTGAGAGAAGTAAAGCTGGAAATTATATCCACCTAATTCACCAGTTGGTTCTAAACACTCACCTAAAAAATATAACTTTTCTTGATGTTTGCTCTCAAAGCTATTTTTATCTATTGAAGAGATATCAATTCCTCCACTTGTAACTTCTGCTTTTGTATATCCAAAGGTTCCAGCAGGTGAAAACTCATAGTTTTTTATAGTTTTTAACTTATCTTTCTCATCAGATGAAAGTTTACTAACAGGCTTATCTTTTAATTCAATTGAATCTAAAAACTCTTGCATAAACCTTTTTGGTAAAGGTAAAGCTGTAGAGATGTTTTTATTTCCCTTTAATAAAGGTTCTAACTTCTTTTTAGGCATAAAATCAATAGTAATCTTTCCTTTTTGCCAATATAAAGAAGCATTTAAAACAGCAGGACCAGAACAACCTTTATGAGCAAAAAGAAGTTTTCCATTGAACTTTTTCTCATCTACTTTTATATCAACTTCACAAGAGATTCCACTAAGTTTTTTAAACCAAAATTGCTCTTTTTGAACAGTAAAACCAACTAATGCTGGTTTTGTAGGTGTTACTTCATGTCCAAACTCTTTTGCTATCTCATAAGCAATTGGTGAAGCTCCAACACTAGCATAAGATAAACCTCCACTAGCAACTACTAAGTTTTTTGCTTTGATTAAGCCTTTTGAAGTATTTACTAAAAAACCTTTATCATACTTTACATCTATAACTTTTGTATTTAAAAACTTTTTTGTATGAGAAGTTAGTTTTGTAAACATATCTATAACATCTTGGGAAGAGTTACAAAAGTATGTCCCTTTTACTATTTTAGGATTTACTTTAGGATAAACACCATTTTTATTTAAAAAGTTTAATAAATCTTTATTTGAGAAAAAGTCTAAACTATTTTTTACAAACTCTTTATCTCCTAAATAGTTTTTGAAACTTACATTTTCATTTGTGATATTGCACTTTGCTCCACCACTTATTTTAATTTTTTGCCCTATTTTTGCATTTGATTCTATTATTGCAATCTTTTTATTCTTAACTTGTGATGCAAACATCAAACCACTTGCACCAGCTCCAATTACTACGATATCGTATTCTATTTCTCTTCCTTTTTACAAATAAAAATATTTTTTTCATCTTCATATTTATACTCTAGACAATAACCATTTGCTTTTAAAATATTATGAACTATATAAAGTCCTAATCCAAAAGAGTTGCTACTATTTTGTTCATTTGCAAAAAATGGTTCATAATAGTTTTCTAAGTCATACTCTAAAGCTTTTCCGCTATTTTCAAAGATGATATTCTCTCCATCTGTTTTTACTAATACTTTTTTGTCATTTGAGTATTTTATAGCATTATCAAGTAGGTTTTTTAAAGCGATTGAAAATAGTTTGAAGTTTACTTCAAGTTTTAGATTATCATGTTTTTCTTCTACAACATCATCTTCAAGCATCAAAATATCTTTTGCATTGTCTAAAATATCATTTAAAAAGTATATTTTTTTATCTACATTTTTTGAAGAAATTAGCTCTTCTATAGAAGCAAACTCATTGATTAAAAGTTCAAGTCTATTGAATACTTCTTTTAGCTTTTCATCATTCTCTTTGTTTCTTTCAATCTCTGTTAAAAACTTTCCTTTTGTAATAGGAGTTTTTAGTTCATGCATGATATTTCTAATAAATATATTTCTAGCTTCTTTTAGCTCTTTTAACTTTTTAGCACTCTTTTTAAACTCTAAAGCAAGTAATGAAACCTCATCTTTTCTATCTGTGTTACAACACTCAAAATCAAAGTTTTCATCACCTAAGGTACTAACTTTATCTTTTAATATTTTTAAAGGCATTAGCTTTCTAAGTGTTACTAAAAATGAAAGGATAAGTGTAATCAAAATAATTGCAAAAACTGAAATTATATAAATAGAACTATTTTGAGTAAACTCATTTTTATCTTCCACTAAAAAGGTTTTCCCTTTTCTATTTAAGTATAAAAACTGTCTGTCATTTAGTTGAAGTACTCTCATAACTGTAGCTCTAAACTTTCTTTCTACAAGTACCTTTGTATTTATATTATAAGTTATAGCATCAATTCTACTTTTCTTTAAAAACAGGTCATAATTAAAAGGTTCTAAACTCTTTTTAAAATCCTCATTTAATTTTCCAAATTTGTAGTGTTGTCTATAAACCATTTTTGTTAAGGGTTGATACCTTTCAAAAAGATGATGCTCTAGCCTTTTTTGGTTTCCTATCATTATAATTATGAAACTAACCACAACTAATATCAAAGAAATAATAAATGTAACGGTAACTGTAAAAAATAAAGATTGTCTATTCATTTGTAAATTTGTACCCCATTCCTCTTATTGTATGAAGATATTTTGCCTCTTTTGGATTATCTTCAATTTTTTGTCTTATTCTATTTATTATAACAGCTAAAGAACCAGAATTTTCATAATCTGAGTTAAGTAGGTTTGAATTATCAAAAATATCTTCTCTACTTATTACAAAACCTTCTCTTTTTATCATTAAAGAAAGAACCTCATACTCAGCTGCTGTCAGCTTAATAAATTTGCCATTTTTTGTAATCTCTTTTTTATCACAATTTAACTCAAAAACTCTTTTAATATCGTTTTTTTCTTCTTCTATTTTGTGATTAAATCTTCTTAAGATAGTTTTTATTCGAACTTCTAGTTCTCTTGGGTCATAAGGTTTTGGAAGATAGTCATCAGCTCCAAGCTGTAAAGCTGTAACTTTATCTGTAATATCACTTCTTGCACTTGAGATAATAATTGGTATATCAAAGTTTTTTACAACCTCTTTACATACATCAAGTCCATCCATTCCTGGAAGTGTTAAGTCTAGGATTAATAAATCATATTTTTGCATTTTCAGACTACTTAGAGCCAAAAAAGGCTCTTCGTAGTTTGTAACTTCAATGTTATATTGCTTTAAATATTGAGTTAGAACATCTGCTAATTCTAAATCATCCTCTACCATTGCAATTTTTATCAAAGTTCATCCTTTTTTTCATCATAGAAGAGAATCTCTCTTTTCTTTTATCCATCATCTCTTTTAACTGTTTCTTTTGGTCTTTATTTAAAACTTTATAGATTTTATCAATCATTTCAGCTTTAGATTCTATCATATTCTCTCTTTTTTGTTTCATTAACTGAATATATTTCTCTTTATCAAAATCTGTAGCTGTAAATGCACTATCTTTCTTAGCAAATCTTTTTTTCATCATCTCTTTTTTAATAGTTTGAATTTGCTCTTTTTGTTTATCATCTAAATCTAAGTTGTAAACAAAAGACATAAATCCACCCTTGTGAGATTTCTTCATCATCTTACTTGATTTATTATAGTCACATCCTCTATCACAATTACCTTTTGCATAAAGTCCTGTTGCTAAAACTGTAGCTAATGCCATTGATATAATTACTCTTTTTTTCATAGTAACTCCTTTTTATTTGTAAAATTATGACATTAGCTTTTTAACCACTTCTAAATTTATTATTAACCTAATATTAATAACATTGCATTTATCATTTATGTAAAATATGTTTTTTATGAAAATTTTTTGATTTTAGTTCAAAGATAAAGACACAAAGTCTCTATGAGAATAGTGAAATATAAATGGAGTTTTTTTAAGGCTAAATAAACTGCTTACCCATTATTTTTTTCTAAAAGATTTTGAGTATCATTGAATGTTAAAGGTTTAGAAAACAAGTAACCTTGTCCCATATTACAATCAATCCCTTTTAAATATTTTTCTTGCTCTTCATACTCAATTCCCTCAGCAATAACACTATAACCTAAACTTTTTGCAAGGGCAACAATTGCTGTTGAGATTTGTACATTTCCATGATCTTTTGGCGTACCATCAATAAATGCCTTATCAACCTTAATGACATCAATAGGAAGTTTTGTAAGATAACTCATAGATGAATAGCCTGTTCCAAAGTCATCAATTGAGAATCTAAAACCTAACTCTCTTAACTTATTCATAGTATCCATATTTGTTTGAGTAAACTCCATCATATATCGTTCAGTAACTTCTAGTTCTATTTCATTTGGTTTTAGATTAAACATTTTAACAATTCTTAAAACATCGTCAACAAAGTTTTTATCTTTAAACTGAACACTTGAGATATTTATAGCCATATATCTAAGAGTTGGGTTAATCTTCTTAAACTCAACAAAATCTTTACAGGCAGTTTTGAAAATATATTTTCCTATGTCTATAATCATCCCCGTATCTTCTGCAATACTTATAAATTTATCAGGTCTAATAAATCCTATTTCTGGGTGTTCCCATCTTACTAAAGCTTCAAAAGAAACAATTTCTTTTGTATCTAATAGATATTGAGGTTGATAACATAAATAGAGTTCTTGTCTTTGAAGTACTCCTTTTAATGCTTGTTCAATAGATAGTTGTTCATGTACATCAATTGATAATTGTTTATCATAGTATTGGAAATTATTTTTCCCTTTCTCTTTTGCATGATACATTGCAGTATCAGCATTTTTAATTAAAGTTGAGATATCAGTACCATCATCTGGATACATAGATACTCCAATACTAGCACTTGTATTTAAAACATGACCTTTTACTTTTATAGGTTCTTTAATTATCTCTAAAATTCTTTCACAAACATATCCAGCTGCTTTTTTAGTTCTACTTGAATCTAATGTAACAATAAATTCATCACCACCCATTCTAGAGACAGAGTCAGTACCTCTTAATACTTTTTGTAATCTTTTAGCTAATACTTTTAATAACTCATCTCCCGTTTGATGACCTAAAGTATCGTTGATAATTTTAAATCTATCTAAATCAATAAATAGTACAAAAATATTTAAATCATTTCTTTTTGCAACTGAAATTGAATAAGCTAAATCCTCTTCTAGTTTTGCTCTATTTGGAAGTTTTGTTAAAGGGTCATGATATGCTAAGAAATCTGCTTTTTCTTGAGTTTCTATAATCTCTTTTAGATTTGTATGAACTGCAATAAATCTACTAAACTTACCATTTTTATCTTTTATTGCTGTAATATTCAACCAAATAGGAATAATCTCTCCATCTCTTCTTCTATCATAAATTTTACCTCTCCAATAGCCATTGTCAATAATAGAACTCCACATTTTGCTATAGAATACTTTATCATGACGACCTGATTGTAAAATAGTTGGAGTCATTCCAATTAACTCAGATTTATCATAACCTGTAATATTTTCAAAGGCACTATTAACTGTAATGATTTTTTTGTCTCCATCACAAATTAAAATTCCCTCCTGAACATTATCAAAGGCAATAGAAGAAAGCTCTAAGTTCTCCTTTTGTTTTACATATTTTGTAATATCAAGTTTAATTGCAAGGTAATTAACTATTTTATTGTTAAGTAAAATAGGTACAATAGAAGCTTTTTCATAGAAAATTGTTCCATCTTTTCTTTTATTTATAAACTCACCTTCCCATTTTTCACCTTTTTCAAGTTTTTTATTTAACTCTTTATAAACTCCACTATCAGTAGAACCTGAACTTAAAAACCTTGGATTATGACCTAATACTTCTTCTTTATCATATCCACTATTAAGCTCAAAGTTTTCATTTACATAAATTATATTTTGGTCTGGGTCTGTAAGTATTATCGAGTTATCAGAGTTTTCTACTGCATACTTAAAGCCTAATAACTCATTTTTTATTTTTCTAGTTTTTCTATGTTCAAAATAAATAACGACAATCATAAAAAGTAAAAATAAGAAAAATACTGATGCAATAATTAACTGCATTAACATTTTTTTGTTATAACTATCAACTAAAAAAACATCAACTTTATCTAATTGTTTAGCTAAATCTAATTCACTTATTTTCTTATTTATTTCATTGATTTTTTCTATTTTTTCTATTGTTTTTTTTGTATGAATATATAATAGTTCTAATCTTTCATCTCTACTTTTTTCTGATAATTTATAAATTATTTCTAAATTTTTTGATAATAACTCTTTATTATCATTTATATTAATAAAACTTTGCATTAATATAAAAAGGGTTTGATTAATTAAAACTTTATCTTCATTAGAAAGTTTGCTTTTATTAAAATACTGATTTAAATCATAGATAAAATAGATTGAGCTTAAGTTAGAAGCTTGTAAAGACTTATATCTTTCTATGTATTCTAGTTTTTCAGTAAACAATCCATGAGCTTCTGCCAATTGAACATATACAATATGAGAAAATTCTGTTTTGATTTCACTTGATAATATCTCATCAATTATTCTATTAAACTCTTTTGTGTTTTTAACTATTTCATCAAAGTTAACAAATTTATCTTGTTTCTCTAAAAAGTTATCTAAATATAAATTTATAAATTTTAAATCATTTATACCTTTTTTATATAAACTATAGTTTTTGATACTATTTTCTATATGGTATAAATATATAAAAAGAGAGCCAATGAAGAAAGTAAATAAAACTAACTTCATTTCAAAGGTTTTAAAAAGTTTTTTCATCTATTCTATTATTTTTAATTCCCCGTTTAATGTTTTTAAGAATGCTACAATTTTTTCTATTTCTAAATTTGTAACAGGCCTACCTAACTGCACTAATGCCATAGTTTTTACTGCTTCTTTTAAATCATAATATCTGCCATCATGAAAGTATGGTGCAGTTAAACTTATATTTCTTAATGTTGGTACTTTAAAATAATACTTGTCCAACTCATTTTTAGTAACGTTATATTTACCTAAATTTTTACTTTCAACATCTATTAGCATTCCAAACTTGCTATATAAGTTTCCACCAATATTTACACCATTGTGGCAAGAGATACAACCTTTGTTTTTGAATAACTCAAAGCCCTCTTTCTCAAAAGAGTTTATTGCATTATCATTACCTTTTAAATATTTATCAAAAGCAGAATTAGGAGTGATTAATGTTTTTTCAAACTCTGCAATTGCATCTACAAGATTTTCTTTTGTAATTCCATCTTTATAAATAGTTTTAAAACTTTTTTCATAAGAACTTGTTTTTAAAAGCTCTAAAAGTTTAGTAAAATCATGTCCCATCTCAATTGGGTTTTCAATAGGTCCTTTAGCTTGTTCTGCTAAATCTTTTGCCCTTCCATCCCAAAACTGTCTAAAATTAAATACAGAGTTTAAAACTGTTGGAGCATTTATGTCCCCTAGTTTTCCATCTATTCCGACAGAGAATTTTAGTCCATCATCTCCACCTTTAGTTAAATCATGGCAGCTTGCACAAGAGATACTATTATCCTTTGAAAGTCTTTTATCAAAGAAGAGTTTTTTCCCTAAAATAGCTTTATCATGATTATACTCAAGCTTTAAAGGAATTGGTTCAATACTTGAAGCAAAAAGGGTTAGTATAAGAAAGTTGAAAAGAAATATTTTTTTGAAAAACAATTAAAACCTTAGCTTATATATTAATTCGCGAAGTATAACAAAAAAAAACAAAATTTTTGATATAATAATAAAAAATCATCAAGGATTATCTATGAAAAATATAGCAATTTTTTATGCTAGCAATACGGGTAATACAAAAGAGATTGCAAAGCAGATTTCAAAAAGTTTAGATGGTATAAAAGAGTACGATTTAAAAGTTACAGGTTGCGAATATATGCAAGATTATGAAAATATAATTCTTGGAGTATCCACTTGGGATGAAGGAAAAATGCAAGATGACTGGGAAAAGGTCTGGAGTGAGTTTTTAAATATTGATTTTAAAAATAAAAAAGTTGCAATTTTTGGCTTAGGAAATCAAAAAAGATATAAAAATAATTTTCTTGATGCTATGGGCAAAATTTACTTACAACTAATAAAAGCAAATGCTCAGGTTATAGGTTTTACTTCTACTTTAGGATATGAATTTGAAAATTCTGAGGCAGTTATAAAAAACTCTTTTGTAGGTTTAGCAATAGATATAGAAAATGATGAAAAATATTTAGAGAAAATAGAGAACTGGACAAAAGTTTTAAAAAATGAGTTTAAATAGGAAAGATATTCCTATTTTTCCTCTTGACACTCTGGGCAAGTTCCATAAAGCTGCATAGAGTGGCTAGTAATTTTAAACTTGTTTTTCTTTGCTATTCTATCTTGTCTTTTTTCAATTTCATCATCTAAAAACTCAATAATCTTTCCGCAAGATGTACAAATTAGATGATCATGATGCTCTTTTTTATTACTCTCATACTTTTTACCATCTACACCAAAATTAATTGATGCAATTAAATTAACTTCTTCTAGAAAACTTAGTGCTCTATAAACAGTAGCTATACCTATATTAGAGTCTGGATTAGTTGTTTTAATCAGATTATAAATTTCCTCTGCAGTTAAGTGGTCATCAGCGTGAAGTAAAACATTTAGAACAATTTCTCTTTGTTCTGTATATTTTAAACCTTTTTGTTTAACAATTTTTTTCAGTTCATCAATTACTTCATTGCTATCTGCCATCAATCTACCCTTAAATATTTTATTATATAATTATTGCAAAAAACAGTTCAATTTTACTTAAATTCTTTCACAAATAACATTAATTTTAGTTATATTACACAAAAAACTCTTCATATCAAACAAATTAATTTAATATTTTAAGTATATTTTCAGTACTATTAACTAATGATAATCATTATTAATGAAGGACCTTAATTGTATTTAAACGAACTATCTAAAAATGAATGTGGGAAAATTATTTCTATCTTATGTACAGATAAACTTAAAGCAAGACTTAACTCTTTTGGTATTACGAAAAATTCAGAAGTACTAGTTATAGAGCAAACTTTATCTAAAAACACAATTGAAATAAAAGTAAATAATACAAAGATTGCATTAAGAAACTCAGAAGCAAAATATATTGAAATAGAGAAACTATCATGCAAAAACTAATTAAAATTGCCCTTGTTGGACAACCGAATGTTGGTAAGTCTATGCTTATCAATTCAATTTCAAATTCAAAATTAAAAGTAGGAAATTTTTCAGGTGTGACTGTTGAAAAAACTGTAGTTGAATTTGAGTATGAAAACTATCTTTTAGAAATTACAGACTTGCCTGGTTCTTACTCTTTAAATGATTATACTCTAGAAGAGAAAGTGACAAAAAATTATTTACAAGATAGTAACTACGATATTATTTTAAATGTAGTTGATTCAACAAACTTAGAAAGAAATCTTTATTTAACAACAGAGCTTTTAGAACTTGATAAAAAAATGATTATTGCTTTAAATATGAGTGATGAAGCAGAAAAAGAGAATATCACTATAGATGATGAGCAACTAAGTAAAGTACTTGGAAAACCTTGTATTAAAACATCTGCAAAAAACAAACAAGGTGTAGATGAGTTAATTAAAAACCTAATAAAAAAATTTGAAACTAAAAAACTTGAATCAAAACTTATTTTTTCTGATGTTGTTGAAGAAGAGATTTCAAATATTTGTACACTACTAAAAGAAAAAAACTTCTCTTCAAATGTGCCATATAGAGATTTAGCAATAAAGCTTTTAAAAGAGGATAAGCAAACATTTATAAAGTTTCATGATGAGCCAATATGGATAGAGTTACAACCTTTAATAAGTAACTCTTTTGAACACCTATATATTCATTTTAATACTAAAAATATTCAGGATATTTTTGATGATGAAAAATTTGCTTTTGCAAAAGGTGCAGTAAAAGAGACTGTTACTTTAAATGAAAAAATTGAAGATAAGTCTTTAAGTGACAAAATTGATAATATCCTAATCAACAAGTTTGTGGGACTTCCTATTTTCTTATTTTTAATGTGGGTTTTATTTCAGTTAACTTTTGAACTTGGAAATATTCCAATGGATATTATTGATTCATTTTTTGCAAGCTTAATTGATAGTACAAAAAATGCTTTAGGAGATAATCAAATCTCCTCAGTAATAGCAGATGGTGCAATTGCAGGGGTTGGTTCTGTAATTTTGTTCTTACCAAATATTGTGATTTTATTCTTTGGAATTGCCCTTTTAGAAACAACAGGTTATATGAGTAGAGTTGCTTTCTTACTTGACGGCTTCTTTCATAAATTTGGTTTACATGGAAAATCATTTATTCCTCTTGTTACAGGATTTGGATGTTCAGTTCCAGCTTATATGGCAGCTAGAACTTTAAAAAATGAAAAAGATAGGTTACTAACTCTTTTCATCATAGGGTTTATGTCTTGTGGAGCTAGGCTTCCTATTTATGTTCTATTTACAGGAGCATTCTTTTCTAAAGAGAATGCTGGAAATATTCTATTTTTAATCTATATTAGTGGAGCACTTCTAGGTTTATTAGCTGCAAAAGTTTTAACTATAACTGCATTTAAAAATGAAGACGAACCTTTTGTTATGGAAATGCCAAAATATAGAATGCCTTCATTTAAACTTATCTGGCATACAGTTTCAAATCAAGCCTTAATGTACTTAAAAAAAGCAGGTACTTTTATCCTTGCAGCTTCTATTTTAATTTGGTTTGCTTCAAACTATCCTAAGCATTTAGAGTATGAAGAGATGGTTAATACCAAAATAGAACAAGCTTCTAGTATAAATGAAATTGAAAAACTTGAAAATGAGTTAGCTCTATACAATCTTGAAAACTCTTATTTAGGTAAAATTGGTAAGTTTTCTCAACCCTTATTTGAACCACTTGGGTTTGATTGGAGAATGACAGTTGCACTTGAAACAGGACTTGCAGCAAAAGAGATTGTTGTATCAACTTTAGGTATTTTATATGGTTTAGGTGAAGATAATTCAGAAGAGAGTGATACACTTATAAATAAAGTAAAAGCAAATATTCCTTTTGTTTCGGCAATATCATTTATTGTATTTGTTATGATTTATTTACCTTGCTTAGCTGCTTCAATGGTATTTGCAAAAGAGGCTGGAGGTTGGAAGTATCTGGTTTATCTATTTGTTTTCACAACTGCAACAGCATGGGTACTGTCATTTATAGCTTATAATGTAGCAAAAGTAATAGTTAGTTAAACTAACTATTACTTGATTTCGAAAGTAGTTACTGTCTCTCTTTTATTATCTATAACTTTAAATTGCCATATTCCAGGAAGTCTACCTGCAATATATCTAAAATCATAAATTGATCCATGCCCTGCTGGAATAAGTAAAACTCTATCCCTTGAAATCTCACCATCTGGGTCAATCCACTGAACTTGAATCTCTTTGTCTTCCTCTGAACGCTCATGAATATATTTACAAACTATAGAGTTCTCGTCCTCTAAAATTAAACAATCAGCACTATATTTTGTATCTTCATCAATTGTCTCTGCAAAAATTGTCGAAAGTAAAAAAAGAGATATTAATATAATTTTTTTCATATCTTCTCACTTTATTTATGTTGGAGAAATTATATCATATTTTGGTTACGATTTGTACTCTTCCCAAATAGCCTCTTCTTTAAGAGTTGCTCTGTTAGTTAAAATCTCAAAAGGCTTATATGCATCTTTATATCCCATTGAAAAATGGTCTTTAATCCAATACCCCAAATAGATATATGGAACATTTAACTCTTTTGCTATTTTTATTTGAGCTAGAATTGAAAACTTCCCTATAGATAGGTCTTCGTAGTCATGGTCATAA
The DNA here is from genome assembly GCF_004116715.1 of Arcobacter sp. CECT 8989. Lineage (NCBI taxonomy): Bacteria > Pseudomonadati > Campylobacterota > Epsilonproteobacteria > Campylobacterales > Arcobacteraceae > Arcobacter > Arcobacter sp. CECT 8989. The sequence goes on from NZ_PDKE01000008.1 coordinate 24,258, forward strand.
AAACAGTAAATAGAAGAAATAGCCCCAGATAAAATATCAACTAAAGCTACTCCAATTAACTTATCATCCCTTACATATAAAAACTCTTTTGTAAAATCATCTTTCCCTTGAACGTAAGACCTGTCATATTCAGCAGGTTCAATTGGAGAGTAATTCCAGTTTTTCTTTTTGTTCATATGGTAATGATATTTATCATAAAGTTTTAAATGGTCTAAAGTAAGAGATGGAGGTTGAATATAAACTTTTGTGTCTAGATTCTTTTTAAATACTCTTTTTTCAGAACGAGAAAATTTATAGTTTTTTACATCAATACGCATAGAGATACATTTTGTGCAATCTCTACATTCAGGTACAAAATGCATTTTACCAAATCTACGCCAACCATGTTCTAACATGTTTTGGTAATCTTCTTTTTTGCAATTACTTATGTACCTATATCTTATATCAGATATTTCATCATCAAAATATGAGCACTCTCGTTGCTCTTCTACAAACTCTACGTCCCGTTCTAAAATATGCATAATCTATCTATTCGTTTATCTTCTCTTTTATTTCTTTTGCGATTTTTGTTATTCTATCAATTTTTTCACTATTTGACAATGAAGTATCAATTAAGTGTTTTACAAAAGCACTTCCAACAATAACACCATCAACACCTTTAGCCTTCTCTTTACAAGTCTTTTCATCAACACCAAAACCTATGTATAAAGGAGTATCTGAGTATTTTTTCACTGTATCAATAATATAAGTTAAATCTTCACTTTGACCACTTCCAGTAATACCAGCATAAGCAACCATATAAATAAACTTTTGTGCATTTTGAACTACTTGCTTAATTCTATTTTCATAGTGAGTAGGAGCTACAAAGGCAATATTTGCTTTATTGTATTTATCAAATAAAGGTTTAACTAATTGTGCCTCCTCAAAAGGTAAATCTGGAATAATCATACCATTTACACCAAATTCATCGGCTTTTTTTAAGAAGTTATCTAATCCATAATTATAAAAAGGATTCATATATCCCATCCATAACATATCCATATTTGGTGCTATTTTTGAAGAAACTTCAAACAAATCATTTAAACTAAAACTGTTTGCTAATGCAATTTGATTTGCCTTTTCAATAACTGGACCATCTGCTACAGGGTCAGAAAAAGGAACACCTAACTCTAATATATCAACACCTGCTTCTTTCATACTTAAAGCTAAGTCAACAGAAAAGTTATTATCAGGAACTGAAGATGTAATATAACCTACTAATTTTTTCAAAATATAATCCTAAAATATTAATTCAATAGGATTTATTCTATCAAAATTTATCTTGTAAGGGTATGAGTATTTAGTAAACAAAAATAAAAAGGATAGTTTTGATACAATAATCTTTTAAATATTACATATTATTAGGAAAATTTATGAGTATAATCAAAAACAATTTTGAAAAAATGAATGTAACAAAAATCAAAAAAGCTAAAAATAATAAAAACTTAACAATGATTACTGCATATGATGCACTTTTTGCCAAGCTTTTTGAAGAGATTGCCGATATTATTCTAGTTGGTGATAGCCTAAATATGAGCTTTGCAGGAAAACCAGATACTCTTTCTGCAACGTTAGATCAAATGATTTATCATACAAATGCTGTTTGTGCTGGAGCACCAAAAGCTTTTGTAGTTTTAGATATGCCATTTGGAACATATATTAATAAAGACGAAGCCTTAACAAATGCTGTAAAAGTATATCAACAAACAAATGCAGCTGCTATAAAAATTGAAGGTGGAGAAGATAAATCTGATATAGTAAAACACCTTACTTCTAACTCTATTGCAGTTATGGGTCATATTGGTTTAATGCCTCAATATGTAAGAAGTGAAGGTGGATATAAAGTAAGAGGTAAAACAGAAGAAGATACACAACAACTTATCCGTGATGCAAAAGCTATTGAAGAAGCTGGAGCATTTTGTATTGTAGTTGAAGGTGTTTTATCAGATGCAGCTAAAAAAATTACAGAAGCCGTAAATGTGCCAGTTATTGGAATTGGAGCAGGAAATGTAACTGATGGACAAGTATTAGTTTGGTCAGATATGTTAGGTTTCTTTGAAGAGTTTAAACCTAAGTTTGTAAGACACTATTTAGATGGAGCTACTTTAGTAAAAGAAGCCGTTAATAAATATAGAGATGATGTTCAAATAAGAGCATTCCCATCAAAAGAGGAAGAATATTAGCATGATAAATTTTAAAGTGGAGCTTTAAAAGTGGAAAGAGTTGTAGAAGTAGAGCAAGTATCCTTTGAAGATGAGAGTACAGAAGTAAATCTTCGTCCTTCATCTTGGGATGATTATATTGGTCAAGAAAAGATAAAAAAGAATTTAAAGGTTTTTATAGAAGCTAGTAAAAAAAGAAATGAAGCCTTAGACCATATTCTTTTTTATGGACCTCCAGGACTTGGTAAAACTACTATTTCATATCTTATTTCAAATGAAATGAATACAAATATCAAAGTTACTGCTGGACCTATGATTGAAAAAAGTGGTGATTTAGCTGCTATTTTAACAAACCTTGAAGAAGGTGATATTCTATTTATTGATGAAATTCACCGTTTAAGTCCTGCTGTTGAAGAGATTTTATATCCTGCAATGGAAGATTATAGACTTGATATTATTATTGGTTCTGGACCAGCAGCACAAACTGTAAAAATCGACCTTCCAAGATTTACTCTAATTGGAGCAACAACAAGAGCTGGTATGCTTTCAAATCCTTTAAGAGAGAGATTTGGTATGCACTTTAGAATGCAATTTTATACTTTTGAAGAGTTAGCAAAGATTATTCAAAAAGCTGCATTTAAACTTGATAAACAATGTGATGATGATGCAGCATTAGAAGTATCAAAAAGAAGTAGAGGTACTCCAAGGGTTGCACTAAGACTTTTAAGACGAGTTAGAGATTTTGCTGAAGTTGAAAATGAAGATACTATCAAAATAGAAAGATGTAAATATGCCTTAGATGAACTAGGAGTAAATGATTCTGGTTTTGATGAGATGGATATAAACTTACTTGAACTTCTTGTTTCAAATAAAGGTAAACCTATGGGGCTTTCTACTATGGCAGCGGCTCTTAGTGAAGATGAAGGAACAATAGAAGATGCTATTGAGCCATACTTATTAGCAAATGGTTATATTGAAAGAACTGCAAGGGGAAGAATAGCAAGTGTTAAAACATATGAGCTATTTAGATTAACTCACCCAGATGCACAAAAATTAAATGATGAAGGAACACTGTTTTGAAACCACAGTACTTCTTAATAGCTCTAACAATAGTTACTCTATTTTTTATGTTAGAGCTATTTAGTGCATTTTTAAAACCTATGATTGTTGCCCTACTTTTAGCTGTTGCAACAAACTCACTAAATATATATTTTAAAAGACATATTCCAAATCAGTTTGTTTCATCAATGCTTATGACAATATTTTTAACTTTTATTTTCTTTGTTCCAGTTTTATATTGTATCTTCTCATTTGCTACAATGATAAATAAAATCGACCAAAAAGCATTAATAGAAATGTACAATGCCTTAGAACATTGGGTAAAAAATATGCCTAATGACTTACTATTTATAAAAGAGCAATTAAATAAAATCCTTGATAAAGTAGATATTCCAGAGCTTATTCAAAAGCTTATTTCGATAGGTGCTTTTTTAGGTAAAAACTCTGCAAAATTTATTATTGATATGATAATGATTTTAGTCTTTTACTTTTTCTTTAACTTTTATAGTACTAGTCTTTCTCACTATTTTAAAGAAGCACTTCCTCTTAAAAAAGAGGATTCAAATGCCCTATTTTATGAATCATCAAATGTTATGAGTGTTGTTTTATACTCTATCTTAGCAACAGCTGTACTTGAAGGTTTCTTATTTGGTATCTTTGTTTCTTTCTTTGGATATGATGGGATTTTATTAGGGGTTTTATATGGTTTTGCATCTTTAGTTCCTGTTGTTGGAGGACTAATTATGTGGCTTCCTGTAGCTATTTATGAAATCTTTACTGGAAGTACTACAAATGCCTTAGCAATTGCTGGTTACTCAATTATTGTTATCTCTATTGTTGCAGATACTTTTATTAAACCAGTAATTATAAAATATATCAATCAAAAAGTAGTAAAAACTCCAAGTGAAGTAAATGAACTACTTATCTTCTTTGCAATTGTTGCAGGACTTTCCACCTTTGGTTTTTGGGGAATGATTATAGGTCCAGCGATGGTTACATTCTTTATCTCACTAATTCAACTTCTAAATAAGTTTAGTGATGATTATTATAGTATTAAAAAGAGTATAAAGAACAACGAATAGTTGCTCTTTATATATCTACTTTTCTATTCACCTGATAAAAGTTCACCTCTGAAAGTCACTATTCCATAATCTAAATTTGCAACTGATTTAAAGCCCATATCAAGCATAATCTTTTGGCAATAAGCACTTCTACTTCCACTATGACAATAAACTACTATTGGTGTATCTTTTTTACCTTCAACTTGTTCTAAAGCTTGATAAAATGAAGTTGTAGGAACTAAAAAGTCTGTTCCTTTTATTCTTGCACCAACCCATTCCATCCACTCTCTTGTATCTACTAATAAAAAGTTTACAAGCTTTAGTTCTCTAGCTTCTAATAAAGCTTCTACTTCAGCTGCTGAAACTTGCTCTTTCTTTAAAAGATTTTCACAATCTTCTTTTGAAAGACCTTGAGAGTGCTCAACTTCTTGCTCTACTTCATCCTTTTGAACTAAAGAATCAACATGCTCTTTTGTACAGAATATTCCACAGTGACAGTGACCTTTTTCAGGAATTTCTTTTGTTAATGCTGGTGTACAGGGACATAGCCTATTGTCTTCTTTTTCTCTTTGAGATGGTGTTTCACCAACTACCATAAAACAGGGACAAAATCTTTGTCCATAAATCATCTTATTTCTAGTAAGTCCAAGTTGAATTGATTCATTTACATCTTCTTCTGGATTATAGAAAAAACCATGTTCTTCACATACTTTATCAGTAAACTGTTTTGTTAACTCTAATTGCGTTTGAAACTCATCACTTTGGATATCAATTTTTTTAATCATTACACTTCCTAATTTAAAAATAAAAAATAACATAAAGAACTCTATATTAAAATTAAATAAGAATATTAAAAAAATTAAAAAAGTTTTTACTATAATAAATAACAAAATTTAATATAAGAAGTTTCCAATGAAACCTAAGAAGTTTTTTCTAAAAATCAAACCGACAATATCGCTTACTTTAATATTTTTAATCTCCTCCGTTATAATTACGACTCTTTCTTTACAATACTATTTTTCAAAAGATTTAGCCCTTGATGCAACGGAAAATAACTTCAAACTCACAGCTGAGAAAATAGAACAAAAAATAATCTCCTTTGACAATACTAATAGTAATATACTCAAAACTATAGTACACTCTGAAGAAATGAAAGATTTTCCAAATAAAAATGAAAAACACAGACTTCTTAAACAACTTACTATTATTTTAGATAATAATAAGCATATCTATGCCATCTATGCAGGAAGTAAGAGTGGTAACTTTTATGAAGTAATAAACCTGAATATAACTAAAGACTTAAGAAAAAAATATGATGCAACAAAAGAAGCTAGATGGTTGGTTATAAAGATTTATGAAGAAGATGGTAAAAGATACCAGTATGAAAAACTTTTAAATATAGATTTAAAAGTTTTAAATACTAAAAGAAAAGAAGCTTCATATAACCCAAGTATTAGACCTTGGTTTAAAAAAGCTATTGATTCACATAGCAAAGTAATTAAAACAAACCCCTATCAATATACTAATATTAATGAATTTGGTATTACCTATGCAAAAAAAATTAAAAATGAAGATATTGTATTAGGTTTAGATGTATCATTAAATAGTATTTCTAACTTTTTAAGTAAGCAAACTATTATAAAAAATAAAGAAATTATTTTATTTCAAGAAGATGGAAAAATAATTGCTTCAGCAAATTTAGATAAAAATATAAAAACTGTACCATATAAAGAGCTTCTTAACTTTGCAAAAGATGAAAAAATAAAAAAAGTACAATTTAACCTAGGATTAGAAAATGAATGCTTTGTCTATTATTCTCTTATTAAATCTGAATTTAAAACAAAAGACCACCTTTCAATAATTATTCCTATTAATACAATTATGAAACCTTTAATTAATAAAATATATAACTCATTTATGATTACCTTGGTAATTTTAACATTGACTATTCCTTTAATTTGGTATGCAACAAGAATTTTAGTTGAACCAATTCAAAAACTTGAAAAAGAAAACAAGAAGATAATGAGAAGGGATTTTGATAATGTCAAATTAATAAAAACAAGAATAAAAGAGTACCATGAACTTTCTCAATCATTATATAAGATGTCAATATCTATAAAAGAGTTTGAAGAGAAACAAGAAGAGCTAATGGACTCTTTTATTCAACTAATTGCAAGTGCAATTGATGCAAAATCAAAATACACTGGTGGCCATTGTGAAAGAGTACCTATTTTAACTATTGCTTTAGCAAATGCTGCTGCAGCTTGTGATGAGGGAATTTTTAAAGACTTTAAACTATCTACTAAAGATGAAAAAAGAGAGCTTAGTGTTGCTGCTTGGCTACATGATTGTGGTAAAGTTACTACTCCTGAATATGTAGTTGATAAAGCAACAAAATTAGAAACTATTTATAATAGAATTCATGAGGTAAGAACTAGATTTGAAGTTGTTCATAGAGACTTAACAATTAAAATGTATAAAAATATCTTAGCTGGTGCAAATAAAGAGCAAGAAGAACATACACTTCAAGAAGAGCATAAAAAATTACAGCAAGAGTTTGAAGCTATTGCCAAGGCAAATATTGGTGGAGAGTTTATGCATGATGAAGATATTGAAAAAATCAATGAAATAGCTCAAAGAAAATGGACAAAATATTTTAATGACACAATAGGTTTATCCTATGATGAAACATCAAGAATAAAAGAGATAAACAGAACATTCCCTAAAGAAGAGAATCTTTTAAATGATAAAGATGAACATATTATTCAAAGAGAAGACTTCTCTCAAGAAGAGTTTGATAAATATAGATTTAAAATGGAAGTACCTAAATATCTTTATAACCAAGGAGAAATCTATAACTTAACCGTTAAAAAAGGTACTCTTACAGAAGAAGAGAGATTTAAAATCAATGAACATATGATTATGACAGTAAAAATGTTAGAAAAATTACCTTTCCCTAAAAACCTAAAAAGAGTGCCAGAGTATGCAGGAGCTCACCATGAAACGCTTCTAGGAACTGGTTATCCAAGAAGACTTAAAAAGGAAGATATGTCTATTCCCGCAAGAATAATGGCTGTTGCTGATATCTTTGAGGCTTTAACAGCTGCTGATAGACCATATAAAGAAGCAAAAAAACTTTCTGAGTCACTAAAAATACTTAGTTTTATGGTAAAAGATGAACATATTGATGAAGATGTATTTAAACTATTTTTAACAAGTGGTGTTTATATGACTTATGCAAAAAAATATTTAAAAGAAGAACAAATTGACGAAGTAGATATTTCTAAATATGTATAAACAATCACAAAAGTGATTGTTTATCAATTATTAAAAAGAGGCTATATATTCTGATAAAACTTCTAAATCTTCTTTCGATAAAGAGCTTACTTGAGCAATCATAACACCTTTCATAGCTGCACCATAAGTTCCTTCTTTATAGCCAACTAAAGCATTTAAGACTTTATCTTTATCCCAACCTTTAATTACTTGAGATTTTCCTAAAGCTTTCATTTCTCCATTTTGTCCATGGCAACCCGCACATTTTAGATATAAAGATTTACCTTTTGAAGCAACATTTGTATCTTTTTTTGTTTCAACAATATTATCAATACTTGATTCAATACTTGTTTTTGCTTCTTTTGTTTTATTAACAATCTCTTCTGTTAACTCTTTTGCTACAACTTCAGCTTTAGAACTAATACTCTTAGCAGCATCAGTTCCCTTTTCAGCAATTTGTTTAGACTCTTCAACTACCTTTGAAGCTACTTCTGAACTTGCACTTTTAACTACTTCTGTAATTTTTGAAGTTGATTCTTTAACTTGATCTACAAGTTTTGATTCAGCACTTGTTTCTTTTTCAACTTTTACTTCAGCCTGTGCTACTGGTTTTTGAGTTTCTGCTTCTGTAGATTCAGAACATCCTGCAAAAATAGCCATTGCTATAAAAGAACTTAGTAAAATCTTTTTCATTATCAATCCTTGTATTTTTTTTATTTTAATTTTTTATTGTGTACTTTTTGTGCTACTTGTTTCTAAAGCTTTATATGTAAAACTAAACTCATCTTTTACAAAATCAATTTTAACTTGACCACCTTTTTTAAGTTTACCAAATAAAATCTCATCAGTAAGTACATTTTTAATCTTATCAGAGATAACTCTATTAAGAGGTCTAGCACCCATTGTTTTATCATAACCAAGTCTTGCTAACTCATTTTTAGCTTTAGTTGTTATAGAAATTTTAATCTTCTTATTCTCTAACTGTTTTTCTAAATCTAAAACAAATTTACCAGCTACTTTAGCAACAATGTCTTGCTCTAAAGCTGCAAAAGGTACTGTTGCATCAAGTCTATTTCTAAACTCAGGAGCAAAGAATTTATTTACAGCTTTATCTTCATTTAATGAATCATTTTTAGCAAATCCCATAACATTAGCTTCGCTTGCTCCAAGGTTTGAAGTCATAATTAATACAACATTTTGGAAGTCTGCTTTATTTCCACTATTGTCTGTTAATTCTGCATTGTCCATAACTTGAAGTAAAATAGACATTAAATCAGGGTGTGCTTTTTCAATCTCATCAAGTAATAACACACAATGAGGATGTTTTCTAATAGCTTCTGTTAATAATCCACCATTTTCAAAGCCAACATATCCTGCAGGTGCTCCAATAAGTCTTGATACTGTATGCGCTTCCATATATTCACTCATATCAAATCTTTCAAAATGAATTCCTAATTGATTTGATAACTCTTTTGCAACTTCGGTTTTACCAACACCAGTAGGTCCAGTGAAAAGGAAACTTCCAATTGGTTTTTTATCAAGTCCAAGTCCAGCTTTATTTCTTTTGATTGATTGAACAATTGTAGAAATAGCTGTATCTTGACCAAATACTCTTTTTTGCATTCTAGATTCAAGATTTTTAAGTAATGATACATCTGATTTTGTAGCCGATTTAGAAGGAACATGTGCCATTCTTGCAACTGTATCTTCAATATCTTTTTGCAAAATTTTTATATTCTTTTTATTTACTTTTGCATACTCAATTTTTTTACTAGCTCCGGCTTCATCAATAACATCAATAGCACTATCAGGTAAAAATCTATCAGAAATATACTTTTTACTTAATTCTACTGCTGATTCAATTGCAGAGCTTGTATAACTTACATTATGAAACTCTTCATATTTTGGTTTTAGTCCATCTAAAATTGTAATTGCATCTTCTATACTTGGCTCATCAATATCTACTTTTGCAAATCTTCTACTTAAAGCCTTATCTTTAGAGAAATCATTTCTAAACTCTGAGAAAGTAGTTGCACCAATACATTTTAATTTTCCATTTGCAAGCATTGGTTTTAAGATATTTGAAGCATCCATTGCACTTCCACCAACGCTTCCAGCACCAACAATTGTATGAATTTCATCTATAAATAAAATTGCATTAGGAATTTTAACAATCTCTTTTAAAAGTGATTTTAGCTTTTTCTCAAAATCACCTCTATATTTAGTTCCTGCAACCATTGAACCCATATCTAAAGAGTATACTTTAGCATCTTCTAAAAACTCAGGTACTCTTTTATTCGCAATCTCTAAGGCTAAACCTTCTGCAATTGCTGTTTTACCAACACCTGGTTCTCCTACTAAAATAGGATTGTTTTTCTTTCTTCTTCCAAGGATTTGAATAACTCTACTTATTTCAGTTGTTCTTCCAATTACTGGGTCAATATCACCTCTTTTAGCAACTTCAACAAGCTCAGTTGAGTTTTTATCTAAAACTTTATTATCATCTTTTTCTTCTTTAGTGCCTAGTTCATCTGTTTCATTTTCATTTTCTCTATGAGAAATCTCTTCTAGAATATCAATTCTTTCTACACCCGCAGATTTAAGGATATATGTTGAATAAGATTTATCATTTTTTAATATAGCAACAAACATATCCTCTACACTTGCATTCCCTCTTCCACTAGTTTGAGTATGAGCTACCATATTCTCAATTGTAGAAGTTAATGTAAGAGTTTCAATTGGCTCATCTTCAACATTTTCAGGGAAAACAGGAGTATTCTCTTCAATATATTTTTTAATTTCATTGAATATTTTTTCTTGATCAAGTCCTAAATCTACGAATAGATTTTCGATGACCTCATCATGCAGAAGCATAAGAAAAATATGTTCTACTGTTAAATACTCGTGTCTGCTTTTTTTAGCATAACTTACAGCTTGCCCAAATATATTTCTTAATTCTTTACTTATCATTTTTTATTCTTCTTCCATAATAGCTTTTAGAGGGAAACCTTTCTCCCTAGCAAGTGTCTTAACTTGTGCGACTTTTGTAGAAGCAATTTCATGGCTATAAATTCCACAGACTTCTCTTCCATTGTTATGTATATTTAACATGATTTGAGTTGCTTCATCAACAGTTTTTCTAAATATATTTGTTAATACATCAATAACAAAATCCATAGTTGAATAATCATCGTTTAATAAAATCACCTTGTATTTCTTTGGTTCTGAAACCTCTAAATTACTGTCCAATTCTATCTCTAATTCATTTGCCACCTAGTTCACCTTTTGTTTAATCTATGAATATTATAACTAAAAAACTGATTAGCTTGGTAAAAGAAAGAGTCAAATAAATATTTTAAGCTATATTTATATTTTACGTTTTATAAACTTTATTAACTCTTCTTTTGAAAGTGGTTTACTAAAGTAATATCCTTGATAAATATCACATCCAAAACTTTCTAAAAGCTCTAACTCTTTTTGCTCTTCCACACCTTCAGCTACAACTTTTAAATTTATATCTTTTCCAATATTTACAATTGATTTTACAAGCTTCATATTTTCATCATTTAAGAACATATTATGAATAAAAGACTTGTCAATTTTTAATTCAGAAATAGGAAGTTTACTTAAAATACTTAATGAAGAATATCCTGTACCAAAGTCATCTAAAGAGATACTCACATTGTATGATTTGATTGTATTTAAAAACAGAATAATTCTTTTTACATCCCCAACAAAGATATTCTCAGTTATCTCAATCATAAACTTATCATTTGGGAAACTACTATTTAAAATAACTTTTTTAAATCTATTCATCTCTTTTATTGATACTAGTTGTCGTGGAGAAACATTTACAGAAAGTGTAAACTCTTTTGAAGTCTCTTTCCAAACCTCTTTTATGTCTGCTTGGGCTTTTTTTATTACAAACTCGCCAATATCATTTATAATTCCACTTTTCTCAGCAACTTTGATAAACTTTTCAGGGGATACAAAACCTAGCTTTTTGTTATTCCATCTAAGTAAAGCCTCTACTCCTATAACCTCATGGGTTTTTGAGTTGATTTTAGGCTGATATACTAAAGAGAACTCATTATTGTAAATAGCTTGTCTAAGTTGTGTTTCTATTTGAACAATCTCTTTTGTATTTCCATAAATTGCCTTTGAGAAAATCACATATGAGTTTTTATTCTCTTTTGCTTTATATAAAGCCATATCTGCTTGGTTTAAAAGCTCTGAAGTTGTAGTTTTACTTTTATTATATCTAGAAATACCAATACTTACACCAGTAAATAGTTCAATTTCCCCTATTTTAAAGTTATTTGAGAAGATATCTAAGATTTTTTTTGCAATTGTTCTTACTGTCTCTTCACTTCTTTCATCAATTAAAACAATAAACTCATCCCCAGCATTTCTTGCAATAAAATCTTTTTTAAATAGTCTTGCTTTTAAACGCTTTGCAACATCTTTTAAAAGTTTATCTCCAACTAGATGCCCATAGGTATCATTTATATATTTAAAATTGTCTAGGTCTAAGAAAAATACATAGAAGTTTTTACCGTCTTGCATTCTTTTACTAATCTCTTGATTCAATGAATATCTATTATAAACTCCCGTTAAAGTATCATGGTTTGCAATATATCTTAGTTCATTTCTTGTACGTGTTTGTATTTTAATGCTATAACTAAATAAAAAATATAAAATTCCAAGAAGTATAAATAATAAAACCATTGAGATTATAAGTTTTTTATTAAAATCTTTTGTTATTACTTCATAAGGTATTGAAACTAATGAAAATAAGTCATACTCTTCTATGTAAATTACAGACATCATACATTTTTTATCATTTGTATTAACTGTTATAACATCAGGTGTAAGCTCTTTTATTTTATCAATTTGTTTAAATTTATTAAAATCATACTCATTAGAATAAGTCTCTTCCAAAGTTTTAGTGAGTGGTGTTTCAAACTGTATAAAACCATCACTTCTAATTAGTTGTACCTTTAAATTATTTGGTAACTCTTTTAGATTAAACACACTACTTTGCCCATCAACTTCCATCCCTGCTGTCATTACCAAGGGAGTTTTTCCCTTAGAATCTTGTACACCCATTCTAATTGGAATAACCCACTTCCTAAGTTTTTCCATATAGTATGTTCTTCCAAGCTGCATTTTTAAACTATCTCTTGCTTCTTCAAAGCTTTTGCTTGTAAGTTTATTGTCCATTAAATTAGGTAAGTTAATCAAGCTATCAATTGTAGAAACTAATATTAACTGACCATCATATTGAGCTAAACCAAAGGCAACTATTCCTTTATTTACTCTTTTCATATCATTAATTAGTTTTCTTCCATTTTCTGGATTATTTAAAGCGTCAAGCTCTAAAAGGTTCTCACCTAATATTTTTAAGGTAGACTCTTTATTTCTAAAAGAGGAAATTGTACTTTGAACACTGATTTTATTAAAATTTGTTAAGTTTTCCGCATACTTGTTTTTATTTATAATCCATTCATAATAAAAAATAAAAATTGCAGCTGTTAGAATCAATACACTAACAACGATATAAACAAGCCAAAAGTTAACTTCTTTGAGCTTTGACATAGAATTCCTATAAAAATAATTTGCAAATAAATATATATAATTTAATAAAAAATATACAATATATAGTTTTTAATTTTACTTAGGTAGAATTCCAAACAAAAGATAAAAGTAAGATTATGAAAGAAACAATTTTTATTACAGCTACAAATACCGATGTTGGCAAAACTTTCGCTTGCGAAAAGTTTATTAGATATTACTCAAAAAAAGGTTTAAAAGTAGGATACTTTAAACCTATTGAAACGGGAGTAATAAGTTCTCCTTTAGATGGTTCCAAAATGCTAAACTTAGTAAAAGAGTTAAATCCATCTTTTGATTTTGAGATGAAAGATGTAGTTCCTTATCAATTCAAACTTCCTGCCGCTCCATTTGTTGCTAAAAATGATACAAAAATAGATTTAGATTTTTTATTGGCAAAAAAGAAAGAACTTGAAGCAAAGTGTGATATTTTGATTATTGAAGGTGCTGGTGGACTTATGGTTCCTATTGAAAAAGATTTTTTTATTATTGATTTAATAAAATTCTTTAATGCAGAAGCAAAACTTATAACACCATCAAAACTTGGGTGTATAAATGACACTCTACTCTCTATAAATGCTTTAAAAGCAAAAGAGATAGAGTTTGAATGGTATATAAATCTATTTTTAGATAAAGATAGCTTTGAAGAAGTGTCCCTACCTTTTTACAAAGATTATTTTAAAGAGATAAAATACCTTCAAGACATATAGAAATCAGATAACTTTTCTATTTCTATATGCAAGAACTATAAGTACTAAAATTACAACTAGTGTAACTGGTACAAAAGTAGGAATAGGCACAGGCTCACCTGCTGCGTAAGAGTGTTTTCCTGCAAGATAATAGTTTACTCCAAAGTATGTCATAATAATTGAAGCATACGAAATTGTAGTTAAACTAGCAAATACAAAATCAGACAAAACATCTTTTATATATTTCAAGTGAATGATAATTGCATAAATAATAATAGATACTAAAGTCCAAGTCTCTTTTGGATCCCATCCCCAATATCTTCCCCATGATTCATTAGCCCAAATACCACCAAGGAAGTTTCCAATTACAAGAAGAACAAGTCCTATTAAAATAGACATTTCATTTATTCTATTTGACTCTTTTATACTAATTAAGATATTAAAAAACTTATCATCCTCTTTTTTAGGATTTGCTAAAGCAAAAAGAACTAAACATAAAAATCCAAGTAAACAAGAAAGCCCTAAAAAGCCATAACTAGCAGTAATAACACTTACATGAATAGTTAGCCAGTATGATTTTAATACGGGAACTAATGTTGTGATTTGAGGTTCCATCCATGAAAGGTGAGCTACAAAAAGAGTGATTCCACTTAAGATTGTAGTTGTTGATAAAGCAAGAACTGACTGCTTTGAGAAAAAGATTCCTGCTAAGACAATTGCCCATGAAATATAAATCATTGATTCATAACCATTTGACCAAGGAGCATGTCCTGCAACATACCATCTTAATCCTAAAGCAAAAGTATGAAAAATAAAAGCTATCACAAGTAATGATAAAACTATTTTAGAAATTTTTTCTAGTTTTACTTCACTTTTAAATATATTTACAAAGATTAAAACTAATAAAAAGAACCCAGAAATTAAATAAACAGGAGTTAGATTTTCAAAAATATTGTATTTATTAAAAATTAGTTCTGCTTTGATTTTTAAATCACTTGGAATAACATTTGTATTTGCATTTTGTTTTTGATAGTTTATAATATTTTCTAAAGAAGCATCAACCTCATCCCAAGAAGTTTTATTTTTAGTTGCCAAATCAAGTTTTAAATAATAGTCTTGCATTAAGTTTTTTATAGTTTCTGAATCTTTTGAAATAAGTAAGTTTACTGCTTCATTTGTATTTAGCCACTTATTATTCGCATCACCTTTTTTAGGAAATACTCTTAAAAAATCACCTGTAAAAAGAGTGTAAGCAATATTTAACCTCTCATCTACTTTTATTAAATCTTTGTCAAACTCATCTCTTAAAGAGCTTTTCTTTTTATTGGCTATTTCTAAATGACCTTCTAGTTTATAAAAGCCCTTTTTTGTATAAATATCATTAAAAGAGATTGTCTTTGCACTTTTTTCTACATCAACTATTGATTTTAATCTCTCACTTTTTACTTTTATAAAATCTACTTCTTGCCATACTTTTGGATATAACATCATACTTAAGAAAAATTGATTGGCATCTAAACCATAAACACTACTTTTTCTTGTGATTTTATTTATAATTTCTATTGCTAAAGAGTTTACAGGTTTTATTCTTCCTTGATAATCTTGAACTAAAAGAGAACCAAACTTTGTAGCATGAGCTTTATTTATATTTAAAACTTTAGGATTATTCTCTAGAACAGTATTTGCAAAACTATTTGTTTGTATAAAGAACATACTAAAAGCAACAAGAACAAAACTAAGCACAGCTTTTTTCGCATAATATATTTTCTTTATACTCTCTACATCATATTTTTTTGAACTAAGCTTTTTTAGTCTTCCTTTTTTTACAAAAAGACTTAATATAAGTCCTGTAAACAGTAAAAAATACCCTATATAAGTAGGAACTTTACCTGGGTCTTTATTTACTAAAAGTATTGTTCCATCTTCATTTTCTGTGTAAGAAGACTGGAATAGTCTATATCCATTATAATCTAAAGTATTATTCATATAAATTGTGTACTCTAATGTATTTTTATTTTCTGTGTCATAAATTTTAATATCACTCTCATAAGCAGAAGGAGCATTTGAACCAGGATATCTATAAAGTCTAAAGTCATTTAGCATAATAGAAAAAGGAAGTTTCAACTGCTTTGTTCCCCATTGTAAAGTTAACTTTTCTCCTTCGATATCAATATTTCTTTTAAAGCCAGTGAATCCACTTTTTCCAAAAAGTGAAACCTCTTGTTTTTTACCATCAATTAATAAATCTAAAACAACAGCAGATAATCTTTTATTTTCAGGAATCTCTTCACTCCCATGTACAGTTTTTACTTCACCTTTTAATGAAGCTTCATTTATTATAAACTGAGTCTGCCCTACTTTATAAATAACATCTGTAAATAACTGCTCTTTTTGATTTGCTTTTATTGTTTTAGTTGAAGAGTGATCTTTTGTAAAAAGGGTTGTTTCAAGATTTGAACTATATAAAATCTTTTCTTCACTTGTTTCAAAATGAACATAGGCTTTATCACTATTTTTAACACTATTATTTAAAGAGAAATCTAAAAACTTCGTTGTTTTCATCTGCTTATCTCTTAAATCAATACTTTTTGCCTCTTTAAAACCTTTAACAATAATATTAATCATAGGTTTTCCATTTTCACTTGGAACAATTCTTTCAACAGCATTATCTACAAATCTGTTTAATTTTATCTCTATATTTTTATCTTTTATATTTGTATCATATGAAAAAGTATCTTGAGCTAGTTTTGTCATCAATACTTTCTTATCGTATACTAATCTTTCATCTTTATATACTTTTATGTACTCATCACTAGAGTACATTTTGTTTTCCATTCGTCCTTCATATATAGTGATATTTGCTTCATAGCCCATATATCTTGTCATTGCAGAACCAACAAAAATAAATACTAATGAAATATGAATCATAAATAAAAAGAACTTATCTTTTTTATACATTTTGAAAGCAAAAATATTTACTATCACTGCAACTGTAAGTAAAAGCATTAGAAGTTCAAACCAAGTTTGCCCATAAATAAAAGATTTAGCTCCTAATGGACCAAAATCATTTTCAATAAATGTTGCAATTGCACAAGAAAGTGCAAAAAATAGTAAAAGCACAACAACAATTGGCATTGAGAATATAGTTTTAAGTTTTTTTAACATAATAAATTGCCTTGATATTTTGTATTAGCACATGTAAGTAACATCAAGATTTAATTAAGTAAGGAGATGATTGCAATGAAAGTCATTGATGTTACTTACATGTACCAATAGAAACAAAGAGAACCGAAGTTCTCTTTATTTTTTATTTTAGTTATAAGAAGTTTTATCTTCTACGTCTTTAGTAGACTCAGGGTTATAAACACCTTTTTTCTCTGCTTCTTTTTTCCACTCTTGCATTAATCCATTTCTAAATTTCATTTTTTCTTCAATTAATTTTTCAAATGGTAATCCAATAATCTCTTGAGCTTGTTTTTTGTCTTTAATCTCAGGAGCTTTATAATCAGCAGCACCATATTTAGCTAATACTTTAGCTAATTTGATTCTTGCATCACCAGCTTTTCCTAAAGCAGTACCAAGAACTCTTAAAGTCTCTTCTGGTGCATGGAAGAATGCTGGGTGAGAAGCAACTGCGTAATCCCATCTCCATTGAGCATGTCTAATATCTTTTAAGATAGGAGCCATCTCTTCTTTAGTAGCACCAAGTTCCCAAGCTTTTCCTGCTTCTAAGTGAGCTGCTGCAATAGCTTTCATAGCTTTTTTATGAAGCTCATTTTTTCTTTCTCTTTTTTCATTAATATTAGCAAGTAATGATTTTTCACTTACTCTGTGACAATTCATACAAGATTTGTCCATGTTTTCTAATGGGTTACCAATGTTGTGGTCTGTATATTTAATACCACCTTCTTGAACATATGGCATATGGCAATCTGCACAAGATACATTGTTTTTACCATGAGCACCTGTTTTCCACATTTCCCAACCTGGGTGTTGTGCTTTTAACATAGGTGTTTTAGAAACTTTATGTGTCCAATCTTTGAACTCCATATTGTCATAGTATTTTTCCATCTCTTCAACTAATGTACCTTCAGCCCATGGTAAAGTAACAACTGCTGCTTTTTTACCATCTGCTAATGGAGTTTTTGCAAAGTAATACTCTACGTGACATTGTGCACAAACCATAGATCTCATATCTTGTTGAGTTGCTTCAGCTAATGATTTTTCACCTGCTGCTTTTAATCCCTCATCTAAATATTTTCTATTTACTTGTAGTTCCATTGTTTCTGGATTATGGCAATCTACACAACCTATTGGATTAATGATATCTGAACCATATTTAGCCCATTTACCAGTATAATACTCCATATCACCATCTTTATCCATCATTCTAGGAACATCAGGAGACTTACATGTCCAACATGCTGTTGGCATAGGACCTGTTTTCTCATCAACTGGACCACCAGTTCTTAGTGTATTTCTATTATCTTCTATTGCGTAGAAGTGTCCTCTTGGTGCATTATAATCTTTTGCAAAACCATACCCAGCCCATAATACAACTAATTCAGGATACTCTTTTAACATATCATGAATTTCATCAGAGTTTTTAGTTTGTTTCCAAGAATCAAACTGTCTTGGATAATGTTTTCTAAACTCTTCGTTTTTTGTTTCCCATCTATCTACTTTAGGAACCTCATTTAGTTTAACTTGTTCTTCTTTTTTCTCATTAATAGAAGCTACAAGAGCAGTCATTAGACCAATTGCAACTACACTTACTGCCATTAATATTTTGTATTTTTTCATAACAAACAACCTCTACTTATTCTTTTACTTTAACACCAAGATTATACGGAGTTGATGTTAAACTTCTAACTTTTCCGTGTGGCACAAATTTGTGACACTCCCAACATTTACGACCATTTTCAAGACTTCCAACCTCTTCACTGTGATATTTGTCTGCGTTCATTTTCAGTGTTGCATTTTCACTTGCATGACATCTAACACAGTTTGCTTGCACACGGCTTGCCCCATCATCACTTATGTGAATATTATTCTCATAAGTGTTAAGAGTGAATGCAACAGAGTGATTCCACCCATCTATAGCTTTTGACTTGTATTTAGCTACAACATCCCCTACAGGTAAGTGACAATCAACACACCCTGCCACATTTTTATGTGAACTTTTTTCCCATGTTGCATACGCAGAATTCATCGTATGACAATTAATACAGGCTTTTGGATCACTTGACAAATATGACAACATATTTGATGCATAAACTGTGTAAACAAAAAGAGCTGAAGCAATTAGAAAACTTAAAATTGAACCGTAAACTACAATTTTTTTATTCTTCTCCATCACCTATCCTTTATTTACTTTGAAAGTATACAATTAGTTCTATATATTCAAATTGACATTAATCAAGAAATTGAATGAGTATTCATATATAGTTAAGTTTTTTTTATAATTAAAATGAGAAAGATTATTTTATTTTAAGTTGTGTTTTTAGTTATACATTCTATTTCAAGGCTTACTACAAGATTTGACATAAGTCAAACTTATAATAAAATGGAGAACTAAAATGTTAAGTTTTTTTATGTAACTTTCTTGTAATTTTTAGAAATTTAGCTTAAATTCTTGATTTTAACCACTTATAATAAATAGCTACAAGAAAAAAAGCGGAGCCAAGGATTATAGTAATAATTTTTAATGATACTAGTTCAGCCATTATTCCAATAAATAAAGTTGTTACAACTGTAGTTACCATAAAAATCATATCATTATAAGAGATTACTCTTCCTAAGTATTTATTATCAGTTTTCTCTTGCAATAAAGCATAAGTATAAGACCAAATAGTTGTAGTAGTAAAACCAACAAAGAATATTGCTATTAAAGAGATGTAGAAATTACTTTGAACTAATGCCCAGAATATTATTGCTGAACCTTGAAAGATAAAGATATAAAGTAATCTATCTTTATTTACCCAATTTGAAATAATAAAAGGACCTATCATTAAAGCTGTTGCCCTAAGAGCATTTGTAAGTCCAATGGCAAGGGGAACAGAAATCACATATTTATACTCATTTTTAGCTAATAATGTCACTATTGTATCAAAGATAGTAAGTCCCACAGAAGAGTGTAGAATAATTAGATGAACTACCAACTTATTTCTTTTTAGATATAAAAAGCCATCTTTCATTAAAGATAAAATTTTCTCTTTTGTATGAATTACTTCTATCTTAAAATTGATATTTAAAAGTAGGATTATTGCAGCTAGTAGTATAAAAGTATCTATAATAATTGCCCACTTTACTCCAACTAGGTTAACAACTATACCACTAAGAGCCATACCAGCAGCAAAAGTAAATGACCAAATGATAGAGTGAATTTCATTTGCTTTTTGTAAAGCCACCCCTGAAATAAGTTTTGGAAGTAGTGACATTTCAGTTGAGAAAAACATTGAAGCACTTGCCATTCTAATAAAAATAAAAATCATTAAAAGCCAAACCTCCTCTTTACTATCAATAGTTAAAAAAAGTAAGGTCATAAGAAGTTCCATAGATAAAAGGCTTATCATTAAAGGTTTCACTTTAAATTTATCAATAATAGCCCCTGAAAGTGGTGCTATTATAATTGCTGGTAAAAAGTGCATTGCAGTAACTACAGAGATTGCAAAAGCTGAAGAGTTAAATTGCACTAGCATAGTATAAATAGCTACATTTGAAAACCAAGCAGCAAAGTATGCTACTAACTGTAAAAGAGACAATTGTCTAATTACAGTATAGTTTGTTAATAATTCACGATAATTCAATTTCTACTAAAACCTCTTGAAATATAGCAGAGTCTGCTTCTTGGTCAGTTAAAAAAGGTGTTACGTAATTTGCATATTTATTTCCAGAGTATGCAAGTACGCAATTTTCTTTTATATCTTCACTATTTTTTATTTTAATCTTTGTTTCTCCAAACTCAGATTTTAATAAAACTTCATCATCATTATTAAAACCTAAAGATGAATTTACATATAAATAGTTATCCACTTTAAATTGAGAGTTTAAAGAATCTTTTCTTTTAGCTGTTAAAAAATAGTATTGGTTCTGTTTTTTCTTTTCATATAGTTCTTCAATTTCAAGCTCTTCTATGAACTCAAAATTGTCAATATATGAACTATCTTCAACTTTTGTATTTATATAATAGTCTAAAATCTTTTCTTCATCATCAAGTTTTTCAAAACCAAATTTTTCATTTAGAAAGTTAGCTAAGTCATATTCACTTATACTGTTTTCATCTTTCTTTTTTGTATAGTTTGAAATAGCTTTTAGCTCATGTCCATATGAAAGTCTCACATCTTTTTTAGTTAAAAATGAAGATGAAGGGATTATTAAATCTGCATATTTACTTGTTTCATTTAATACTGTTCCAAAAAATACAACAAAACTATTTTTTAGTCCTTCTATTACTTTCTTAGTATTTGGAGCAGTTACAACAGGGTCAGTTCCTTGTATAAATACTAAATCAAAGTTTGCAAAGTCTACTGTTGGAAGGGCTATTTTCTTCTTTGCCTTTGAAACTAGCTGTTTATCATAACCATAAGAAGAGTCATCTAAATACCAAAGTCCACCTTTTTCTTTGTTGTGAACTCCAATATAAGCAGCAAAAGAGTCAATTGTTCTAAAGATTTGAGCACCTTCATAATATTTTTGAGGTCCAAGTCCTAAAAAAATAGAAACACTTTTCCCTTCTATTAGCTCAAAGAACTTAGTTACTTCAGATAATGATACTCCTGTAGTATGTTCATATGAAACTATTGGTTTAGACCTTGCTAAATCAAAAAACCAATCTGCACCTTCATGAGTAGAGATAAACTCTTCATCCTCTTGATTTGACATATGAGCAAATCTAGTTAATAAAAGTGCTAAATCATGGTCTGTTTTTGGATTTATTTGTAAATGAAGTTCTGATTTTTTGGCAATCTTTGTTTTAATAGGGTCAATAGTTATAAAGGTTTTATCTTTTACAAGATTATACATATGAGATGAAGTTACTGTTAGATTTCTTCCCCAAGCAATTATCACATCACTATTAATAAGTTTCTCAATTGGTGGGTTAACATTTATTCCACCTCTTCCTTGTTCAATACCTAGTGAACCAATTGCATCACAAAGGCTTCCTTTTGTAAGAGTAGAACCATATTTTGCGAAAAAAGTTTTTACACAGTTTTGCATAACTCCTAGGTTTCCAGCACCTTTGTAAAATAGAGTTTTATCACTATTTGTATTTCTTAACTTTTCAACTAAAACATCTAAAGCTTCATCTAGATTAACTTCTTCATTTTTATAAAATGCTGTTTTTAAAAAGTCTTCTTTTAAAAGGTTTGCAAAGTTTACACATAGTTTTTTATTTGTAACTAAATGATCACTACTACCTTTTATATTACCTTTTTCATCAACATACCCCTGACATGTATCATAACAGTCTAAAGGGCAAGCTACTAAATTATTTGAATTCAACTTTTACTAACCTAGAGAATACTTTTGGGTCAGGTACAACAATCTCTACTTTATAAGATGAAATATGCTTTGAATCAGCAACTTTATATACTTTGTCTAACTTAATATCGCTTTTCTTACCATTTAAATAGATTGTTTTTGTTTTAATATCTGCTATATCATCAATAGGAACAAATATTTCTAATTTACCTTTTGATAAATCTTTCGCTTCATAAAGTAAAGTTCCAGGATTAACATAATCACCTTCTTTTACTGCAATATTATAGATATATCTATTTTTCTCTTTAAGCATTTTATTTTTAATACTATCTTTTAAGTTTGCAATTTTAACTTCAATATCTGCTTTAGTAGTTCTATAGTTTATTGCTTTTAATTTTTGAGAATCTTTTTCAAAACCAGATTTAGATGATACTTGAAGCATTCTATTATAGTTTTTTTCTTCAATCTCTAGCATTTGAGATACTGCTTTTAATTTTACTTTTGATTGTTTTAAATCTATTCTATCAACATATGAATCAATCTCTACAATTTTTGAATTATTTGCTTTTTTACCTTCAATCTCATCATTTACATATATAACCTTGCCACTTACAGCTGCTTTTATTTCATAAGAGTTTACAGGTTCTAATTTTGCATAAAATTCATAAGCAAATAAAGAGTTAACTAAAAAAAGTAGTGCAAAAATATATTTCATTTTTAACCTTTGATATCTAATTGTTTAACTAAAGAGATAATGGCTTTTTGTGCCCCTTTAAAATTCTTAGTCTTTTCACACTCAAATATTAATTCATCTAATTGTGAATCATATTTCAAATAAGGAAGTAGTAACTTTAACATCTCTTCTTTAGTTTTACATGACTTTAGTTTTTTTATTAGGGGTTTATCTTCTTTAGTCTTTTGTTTGTAAATCCTAGCATAAATATATAAACCAAATATTAATATTGTAACTAAACTTCCTAATGAAAAATATAGAAGTTTATCTTTTAAAGTTATACTTTTTTCAATAACTTTTTTTATCTCTTTAGGCTCATTTGATTTTTCTAAGATAGGAGTTGTTTTTTGTTTATTTAATGAGTTTACTTTTACTTTAAACTCTTTTGTTTCTTTCTCTATAACTTTTTTTTGTGTTTTATCAAAATATTTTAGTTTAAAACTTGGTATAGTAATTGAAGAAGAAGGAACAATTGAAAATATCTTTTCATAACTTCCTTCAAAACCTTTTTTAGAATATGCTGTTTTTATTTGAGGTTTATTATCATAAATAGTTGCATTTTGAATATCAAGTTTAAAATCTTCAAGGTCATCAAAGTTTCCAACTCCTTTGATATCTAATTTTAATGATACAGATTCACCCTCTTTAATCTCACTTTTGTCAATAGTTGCATTTATATCAAAATTACCTATTAGATTTACACTCTTAGGTAAAGGCTTAATATCAAAATCTAAAGAGTTAGAATAAACTCTTTTTTCAACAGGAACACTTAGAAAAGAGAAATTCCCATAGCTTGAATTTTGATTTACTAGCTGAACAATTATTGCTAAAGGGTTGACTTTCAACTTACCTTCTTTTTGAGGAAAAAGTAAATACTCTAACTCTTGAACAATATAGCCATTTTCTTCATATCTTCTATTTTTATTATCAACTTTTTTATACCAAAAGTTCTCAAAGTGTGGTGGTTCAAATCCTAAGTTTGTAATTTGAAGATTTTTTCTATATTTAAATACTAACTTTAATAAAATATCTTCACCCACATAAGCTTCTTCTTTTGAAGCTTTTAATTGTAAATCAAAATTATTAGAGATAGTTTTATTAACTTTTCTTTGAGTGATTTTTCTTGAAGAAGATTGAATTTCAACTCCATCTATTTCAAAAGTAAAAGAAGGGATTTCAAAATCTTTTTGAGGTAGGATTTGAAACTTTTGGCTTATTTTTTCACTATAGTTACCATTTATTATCTGTAAAGACCTAGATGTTCCTAAGTTTTGTACAATATAAGAGTCTATTTTTTCTATTTTTGGAAATTTTATTGAACTACCAGTAACTTCAAGCTCAAAAGTAAAAGGTTCCCCTTTTACAAATGAGTTTGCAGAGTTAAGCTTAACACTTGAAAACAATTCTAAAGTTAATATAAAAATAATAATTAAAGATTTAACTACTGTTTTCATTAAAAGTCTAATGTTCCTTCTATTGCAAAGTTAGCTTTTGAATCAAGTTCTGCATGTGATAATACTGCAACTTGAAGTCCAAACTTCTCATAAATTTCAGAGATTCTTTTTCTTAACATTGGGTCAACAACCATTGCAACCTTACCAAAGCCTTTTGTCTCTATTTGCTCTAATAACTCTTTTGTTTTAGTTACTAAGTTATTGATTTCAGCAATTGAAAGCATTAACTGAGAAACTCCATGCTGTTCTTGTAATTTTCCAATAAATTGCTGTTCAATTTCAGGTTTTATTGTAACAATATGAAGAGTATCATCAGTATCTTTAAATCTATTTGTAATAAGTCTATATAATTTACTTCTTACATGTTCAAGTAATACATCAGGAGCTTTTGTAAACTCTGCTATATCTGCAACTGCTTCAATAATTGTTAACATATCAACAATAGGTATTTTCTCATGAAGTAAATCTCTACATACTTTTAATAATGCTCCATAAGAAGTCACTTTCATAGCCTCTTCAATAACAATTGGGAAGTCTTTTTTAAGCCTTTCAACAATATCAACTATATCTTGTCTTGTAATAATATCTTCTGCATGTTTCTTAATAAGCTCAGAAATATGAGTTGAAATAATTGTTGGGGCATCTACAACTGTAAATCCATTCATTAAAGCATCATCTTTTTGTGACTCATCAATCCAAACTGCATCAAGATTAAATACAGGCTCTTTTACTTTAAGACCCTTTAGTTTTCCTGGAATTCCACCCATAGCAAGAAGTTTTTCAACTTCAACTTTACCTTTTGTTAATGGTATTCTTTTTAAATAAAGTTCATACTCATTTGAAGGTAAGTTTGCATCATCTGATATTCTAATTTGAGGAATAACGAATCCTAAATCAGAGGCAATTGTTTTTCTGATAGCTTTAATTTTATCAAGAAGTTCTGAATCACCTTGAACTAATTGTAAAAGTCTGATTCCAAGTTTAAGCTCAAGAACATCCATTTTCATGATGTTTTCCATAACTTGGTTTTCATCAGGTGCAGCTTCTTGTTTTTTCTTCTCTTTTAATGATTCAATATCTGTCTTATCATCAATAGATTTTGATTTTTTAGCAGTCTCTGGTGTAAATAGTTTAGTAAGAGCATTCTCTTTTCCATCTTCTATCATTGAAATTGTATAACCTATGATTGCTAAAACAATTCCCATAACTACTAATATTCCTGTAGGGAACCCTGGAACAAAACCAAAGAAAACAAGCCCTACTCCAACAAGAATTAAAGACTTAGATTCCTTAACTAATTGAGATACAGACTGATTAGCAAACTTATCTTCATCCATATTTGAACGAGTAATAATTACAGCAGTTGCCGTTGATAAAATCAGTGCAGGAAGTTGAGCTACTAATCCATCCCCAATAGTTAAAATTGTATATATTTCACCACTTTGAGCAACTGTCATATCATGCTGGAATAAACCAATAAGTAGTCCACCAATTAAGTTTACTAAGGTAATGATAATACCAGCTACTGCATCACCTTTTACAAACTTAGAAGACCCATCCATTGCTCCATAGAAACTAGCTTCTGATATAAGCTCTTTTCTTCTTACTTGAGCTTCTTTATCATCAATAAAACCTGCATTTAAATCTGCATCAATTGCCATTTGTTTACCAGGCATAGAATCAAGTGTAAATCTTGCTGTAACTTCTGCAACCCTTGTTGCACCTTTTGTAACAACCATAAAGTTTATTAGTACTAAAATAATAAATACAATAACACCAATTACCATATTTCCGCCAACAACAAACTCTCCAAAGGCAGAGATGATGGAACTTACAGAGTCTGGCCCATTATGACCTTCACTTAAAATTGACCTAGTTGTGGCAATATTTAAGGATAACCTGAAAAGAGCTAATATTAAAATAATAGTAGGAAAGGTTGTCAGGTCTGCTGGCTTTTGAATATATAGAGAAATTAATAATATTAAAAGCGAAAAAGATAAAGATAAAATTAAAAAAAAATCTAGTACCCCTTTTGGTAGAGGTACTATGATAATCATTAGTATTGCAACAAAAAGTGCAACAACAAATAAGTCTTTAGAAAGAAATCGTTTTATATTCATTTAGGTCTTAAAACTTATCTAACAAAATTAACTAAAGTTAATTCATTCATTTTATTTATAGTTGAATATAAAGCTGTATATGTAACTTCTAATGCTTTTGCTTCTACTGCTAATTTTGTTAAATCAGCAGCACCAACTTCATGTGACATAATTGAAAATTGAGTAAGTTTTGACTCTACTCTTTCTAAAGAGATTTCAAATACTTTATTTCTACCACCTAATTTTGCATGACCAGTATTTGCAGACTCAAATGCTTCAGAAATAAGTTCTAAGGCATCAGAAAGTTCGGCATCTGCTTCGTCTTTTGTAATTGTATTACTATCTGAATCTTTAAGCTCTAAAGCATTGATAATTTTATCAAGTACATCAAAAGTATTACCTTTTGCTTCAAATCTTGTTCCATCTACATCAGGTAAATCAACTTCAAGGTCATTATTCTCACCAACCTTAACCTGCATTATATCTTTTGTAGCATTTCCCTCTTCATCATATTTTGTTAACTGTGCCTTACTTAATTGAGTAGGTGCACTTGACCCAGCTGGTGTGATATTTAAATTTGCTAAGTCTACACTGTAAGTATTAGTAGATGAATTTAAACTTACTTCTAAACTATTACCCATATCATCAACTATGGCTGTGCCACCTTCATTAAGTGTCCATACTTTACCATTTTCATCAATTAATGGGTCTTTAGAGTTAAAACTTAGTTTAGATGAAGAAGAAGATGCTGTAGTTATAGGAGAAGATCCTTCAAGTTTCCATTCAAATCTATCTTCATCAATAATTCTATCAGTTTTGCTAAACTCTAAAGTTTCTCCTTTAAAGCCTACATCTGAATTATACATAAAGGTTTCAAATCCTGTAATACCTTTCTCTCGATAAGAGCCATCTTCAACAGCAACTTTTCTTAAAAAGCCATCTCCATCATAAGTAACCTTTCCTGAATCATCCATTGAAAAAGGCTTTTGCATGGAGTTTGAGCCAGCATAAATGAATTCACCTTCTACTTGTTCATTTGCTAACATATAAAGATTCTCTTTTACACCTCTTAAGTTTACAGCAATTGCTTCTTTAGCTTCTTGATCTACTGTTCCATTACTTGCTTTTATTACTTCTTGTTTAACGTAGGTTAAAAGATTTTTTATTTCTTTTAATGTTGAATCTGCTACATTATTTTGAGCTGTAGTTTTTTGAATTTGTAACTTAATACCTTCATAAACTTTTAGTTTATCATCTAAGTAAATATCTCTTGTAAATAAATTAGCATCATCACTACCATATTGTAATACCTTGGTACTACTTGTTTGATAAGTAATTCTCTGATGTTCATTATTTAAATTATTTAGCCTAAATAACATTTCTGAAGTTGATCTGATCATTGGAATACCTCCTTGAACTTCGTAACTATCTCATTAAAATTATACTGTTCTTTCATACCTTGTGTCAAGAAAGTTCTAATTTTCTCTTTTCTTGCTAAGGCATCATCTAGTTCTTTGTCCATTCCAGGCTTATATGCCCCTACACGAACTAAAACTTCGTTCTCTTTTATCATAGATAATACCCTTTTTAGCTTTAAAAAATAATTATAGTGCTCATCATTAACAACTTTATCCATTACCCTTGATGCGGACTTTAAAAGATTTATAGGAGGATAGAATCCTTGTTCTGTTAATTCCCTTGTTAAAACTATGTGTCCATCTAGAATTGACCTACTTTGATCTGCAATAGGATCATTCATATCATCGCCATCAACTAAAACTGTAAAAAATGCAGTAATAGATCCCTTGGCATTATTACCTGCACGCTCCATTAATTGTGGTAATAAAGCAAAAACAGAAGGTGGATAACCACGGCTTACAGGAGGTTCCCCTGTACTTAATCCAATCTCCCTTTGCGCCATTGCAAATCTTGTTACAGAATCCATCATTAAAAGAACATCATGCCCTTTATCCCTAAAGAACTCAGCAATAGCCATTGCTGTGAAAGCACCATATTTACGCATTAATGCTGATTCATCTGATGTTGCTGCAACAATAATTGTATTTTCTAGGTTGTTATTTAAGTTGTAATGAATAAACTCAGGAATCTCACGACCCCTTTCCCCAATTAATGCTACTACTTTAATTTGAGCTTCACAACCTTTAACAATCATTCCCATTAAAGTTGATTTACCAACACCAGAACCAGCAAAGATACCTACTTTTTGTCCTTTTCCTGCTGTAAGCATTGAGTCAATTGCTTTAACTCCTGTAGAAAATCTCTCATCAATAACACCTCTTTCTAGTGGTGACATAGAGACTTTATTAATTGCAGAACTTTCCGCTAAATCCTTGATTTTTCCTTTTTCATCAATAGGCTCACCTAGAGCATTTACTACTCTTCCTAAAAGACCATATCCTGTCTCAACAGATAATCCATCTTTTTGTAAAAACACCTTATCATGTATTCTAAAACCATCAATAAAAGAGAAAGGTACAATTGTAAAATCACTTGACTCAATTGATGCCACCATTCCTAAAACTGTATAGATATGCTGTTGAGACTCAATTCTTACGATATCACCTACAGCAACTTCTATTCCAGAAGCTTTTATTGTAGTTGAAGAGATATGTTTAATTCTTCCAAAAGGGATAGAAAGCTCAGTTGAGTCAATACTATTTAATAATGAATCAATATCCATATTTACATCTCATCACACATTTTTTTATATAAACTATCTGTTGTTCCTTCAATTGATTTACACTTATTGATAAATTCATCTTTTTTAATATTATTTTCAAACTCTTCGTATAACACAATCAACTCATAATAAACTTGTGCTAAATCATTTGGAGTTATTTTTCTTGAATAATCAAGAGCATCTAAAAGTAAATTTAAAGACTCTTCATTTTTATTGTTTGTTTGAGCTATTTTTGCTAATTCTAGTTCAACAAAGGGAGAATATACATGAGCATTATTCTCTTTTTGCTTTTTATACAATTTATTTAATATTACTTCAGCTTCATCTTTAAGCTCTCGTTTCATTAAATAAAGATAGTAGTAGTAATAAAAATCTATTATCATAGGGTTATTACTATTTGATTCAATAAACTGTTGATTTCGATGGGCATAGTTAAAGAACTTATCCATTGAAATAGAATCACCAACACTATTCTTAATAAGAAATCTATATAAAAACTCTTTTTCTAAAATCTTTCTATCATCAACCATATCAATTTTTGCAGAAAAGCTTTTTGCATCTGTAAAATTTTGTAAAGAAAGTGCCATTCGCTCTAAATATAAATAAATAGTAGCATTTCTACTTGTACTAAAGGTATCTTTTAATAAATTATATGCTTTTTCAGAAGGAACTTCAACTAAGCATTCAAAAAACTTATCCTTAGTTGTTTTATCTTCAATCAAAGCTTGAAATGTCTCTGTTCTTGCACCATTTAAGGTCTCATTTAATAAAAAACACTTACCAGTTGCTAAATATTTTTTAATCATATCAATTGTAACTTCATCAAAAATCTCATCTACAGATTCATATCCAAACCTCTGGGCAATTGTATTAGAGATTTTTACATAAATTCTTTTTGATTTTAGAATTAAATCATATTTCCCCTGTCTTTTATAATTAAGAAGTTCTTGAACTAAAACCTTTTGTTGCATTGCTTCAGACTCAGGGTATTTTGCAGAAACTGCTGCTGGTTCTAAAATCCCTTGTCTCATTAAAATTTCATCGATATACATCTTTGCTTTTTCGGCATAGATTCCACCTGCAAAATCATTTAAAATATCTTTATAAAGTTCCCTTGCTTTAATTAAATACTTTTCTGTACCATCATACATTTTCATATAAATTTCTGCTAATTTAAATTTGAAATCTTCTACAGATGCAGGTTTATCCGTTCTATTTAGTAACTCTTCTAAAATTCTAACTGCAAATTCTGGCATATCAGCATTAAGTAGTCTATTAACCTTCTCTAATGCTAAAAATGAATCTTTTGCATAATAATCCATATTTTTTTCTAATACTTTAGAAATAAGTTCATATGCTTCTTTCTTTTGGTCATTTAAAACATACACATCAAACAGTTCATCAGCAACTAAAGTAGCAACTAATAAATCTGTAGTTTTTGTTAATACTTCATATAAAATCTTAATTGCCATATCATAATTTTTTTGATGTCTATAAACTTTTGCTAAAAAAATCTTTCCATATGCATTTACAACTTCATTATCAAAATTATTTACAATAATATTTGCAAAATATTTTGCTTCTTCTGCTTTATTAAGATTTAATTTTAACTCTACTAATACCATATAAGCTCGGGCTAAATCACCCTCATGTATTTTTGAATCATTGATAGCTTTTTCAAGTTCAGCTGCTGCATCAATAATAATTCTTTTAGACTTTTTCTTTATTGCTAGTTCTGAATATAAAATGATAATATCTGAATATAAAATTTCTACTTTATTTTGTTCTTTTAAAGCGTTGATTTGAGTATAGGCTTCATCAACTTTTCCTTCTTTAGAAAGCTGCCTAGCGTTACTAATAGTTGAAAATCCATCATCAATTTCTTGGATTCTTTTTTGAGAAATCTGCTCACCAGTAGAATCAATAAATCCATAATAGAAGTCTTTTTTAGCAAATGAAAAAGTAAAAATTAATATAAAAAAAATAAAAAACTTCAAAAACTACCTTTTGTTCTTTTTCAATTCAAATACATAAGAGAAAATTTCAGCTAAAGCCTTATAAAACTCACCTGGTATCTCTTGGTCAACTTCAATTTGTGAGTGTAAAGACCTAGCAAGTGCTGGATTTTCTATAATTGGTATATCATTTTCTCTTGCAATATCTTTTATTTTTAAAGCAATAAAATCAATACCCTTTGCAACTACTTTTGGTGCATTATCTTTTGTATTATCATATCTTAATGCTACAGCATAATGACTTGGATTTGTAATTACAACATCTGCATCAGGAACATCATTCATCATTCTTTTTTGATGCATTTGCATTTGTATCTTACGAATTCTTCCTTTTACTTGAGGGTCCCCCTCCATATTTTTAAACTCATCTTTAATTTCTTGCTTACTCATTTTTAAAGATTTAAAATAATAATGTCTTGTAAAAAAGAAGTCTATTATAGCAAAAAGTACTATAATTAGAAGAATTGCTGCTAAAAAATATATAATCAACTCTATAATAGTATTAAATGTTGCATAAAACTCCTTATCCATCATAGCTAAGAATGCTTTATGAGTTAAGGCTAAAACTATAAACATAACAACTATAATTATCAATAATTTTAGTGTAAGTTTTAAAGCTTCCAAGGCTTTTTTTAATGCAAATACATTCTTCATCCCTTTAATTGGATCTAGCTTTTGTAAGTCGATTTTTAAAGGAGTTACCAAAAATCCAAACTGACTCCAATTTGTTATTAAAGCTAATAAAACAACTAATGCAAAAATAGGTAAAAGTGCTTTTACTGCCGTCATAACAAAGGTATAAGCTATTGAATAAAACACTGTTTCATTCATTTCTTGGCCCATAAATCCGTAAGAAAAAAGCATTAGCTTTTTTATTGAGTCAAAAGTAAAACCAGAAAAAAACAGTAAATAGATTGAACCAAATAATAGAACTGCTGCCCCTGTAACTTCCATTGATTTAGGGACATTACCTTTTTCCTTGGCATCATCTATTTTTTTCTGGGTGGGTTCTTCGGTTTTTTCTTCTTCGTCTGCCATATTACCTACTCAAACTTTGCTATCATATAATTTGTAAAACTCTCAGTAAAAACTTCCATTCCTAAAATAAGAAATATAAATATCAACGCAAATTTTAGCTGAAAAGTAATTACAAAAGGAGAAAATGCTGGCATCGATTTTGTACCATAGCCATAATAAATATCTAAAATAAAACCAATAAAAAATAGTGGTAATGCAAAAGCAAAAGCAAAGGCAAACATTCTTTGAACTTCATCTATTGCAATTTGTATTCCATCATATGAAAAAATATTAAACATTCCTAGGTGAACCATTGAAAAACTCTTTACAAGCATAATAATAGTTATTTCATACATTCCTGTTTGAAAGAAAAGCATTAATGCAACAAAGTATAATAATCTATTTACAAGCCCTGTATTAGTACCACTTGCTGCATCAAACATACTAGCCATTGATAATGCTGTTGCATACTCAACAAACTCTCCAATAACCCTTACTGCTGCAAAAATCACATGTAAAAAGAATGAAGCTACTAAACCTAATGTTATTTCAGAAATTAAAGACAAAATAAATGTATCTTGAGAAAAGTTACCCTGTACATCAATTAAAGGGTATAAAAAAATTGTTAAATAAAATGCTACTCCCACTCTTACTGTAGGGTTTACAGAGTTATGATCAAAAACTGGAGGCATAAAAGCAACAAAAGCTAAAATTCTTGCAAAAAGAAGTAAAGAACTAAAAAGAAGTTCTTCATTTAATAAGGATAAAAGTTGTTCCATTTACATATAGTTTATATCATCTGCAACATTTTTATTGTCATTAACTGCTTCTAAGATATCAGTAGATGAATGCTGCTGATGATTTGTCTGTTCTTGATTTCCTTCATTATTTCCGGATGAAGAGTTATTCTGACTTTCACCTTGCATACCAAACTCAAAGTTTACATCTGTTTGATTATTAAAGTTTCTATTAATAGCTTCTCTTAATGAACCTTGATTTTCAACTACTGCATCTAATGTTGCAGAGTTAGACATATTCATTGAAATACTAATTCCACTATCTCTATCACTTTTCATTAAAATTGCAATTTGACCTAACTGAGCAGGGAAAAGATTAATTCTAAATGCAGTAATAGGAGGCTTATAGTTTTCATACATATTTCTTGCGATATCTGACATCATAGATGACATTTGTTGTTGTGCACCAATAATTCTATTTTGTATAGTTAATGCTGCATTTGGTGAAACAGTTAAATTAATAGTTGTTTCTTGAGTATTAGATGAAGAAAGATTTAATTTTGATGTTGTTTCACTTGATAAAGGATTTCTCTTATTATTTTGATCCATTACCATTCTATCTATACTATCTCTTTGAACCTTTTGTTCTGTTTGTTTATTTAATTCTTGTTTTGTTTCAACTACTTTTGTATCTTCTTTTGAAACAGATAAGTCCTTAGGGTTCAACTCTAATTTATCTGCTCCTTTTTTTATATCTTCAGCACTCTTTCCTTCTTTTACAATTCTTACAGCTTCACTTTTAGTAGATAACATTTGATTGTAAATTGAGTTTTTTTGTGAACCTAAATATATATTTGTTAATAAATCACCATTTTTTGAAGATGAATTTACATTTGTTTCTAAAGTTTCTGTAGAGACTGTTTTAGGCTTATTTGTATTTATTAGTTGATCCATTAAAGATTTAGTTTTTGAATCTTTTGAATTATCTGTATTTTCTTGTTTTAGAGTCTCTTTTTTTACTTCAATTTTTTGTTCATCTTGAACAATTGCTTCTTTATCTAATTTAGCTAAATTTCCTGCTTCTTTTTTATTCTCATTAGTAGAAGTATTTATTTCCGTTTTCTTTGAGGGAACTTCTATATTTGTAGATTTCTCTTCTTTTGAAATTACTTTTGAATCATTAGTCTTTGGTTCTTCTTTTGTAGTGTTTTGCTCTACCTTAGATGCATTGATATCTGTTTTCTTATTTGCTTTTTCTTCACTAGTATTTACTTCTTTTGTTTCTTGTAAAGAAGCTTTAGCTATTTTTTCATCTTTTATATTAATAGCTTTATTCTCTTCTTTATTTGAAGAGTTATTATTACTTACTTTATCTTCTTTTTTTTCTACTGAAGTTTGATTAATATCTTTTAACGATTTTTCATCTTTTGAAGTATCTTTTAGTTCAATATTATTAACTACTTTTTCTTCTTTAGGAGTATTAACTTCTTTAGCATCTTTATTTTCAACTGAACTATTTTTTTCTACTTGTACTTCTTTTGTACTTTTATTAGTTAAATCTTTTTTGGTTTCATTTACTACTTGAGATATAGACTTTTTAGTGTCTTTTTTTTCTTCTACTTTATTTAAAGTAGATTCTTTATCTTTACTTTCTAAATCTTTTTTTGCTTTATTTAGTAACTGATCCATTAAAGAAGGTTGAGTTTGTTTTACTTTTTCATCATTAGGTTTTTCATCTGATTTTTTAGATTCTTTATTATCTGATATACTCTCAAGTTCAGTATTTTTACTTACTGTCTCTTTTGATTCCTTTAGCTCTTTTCCCTCTTTTGGTTCATTTTGTTCTTTACTTTTTAATTCATCTGCTATTTGAGTTTTATTCTTTAATTTATTTTCACTTAAGCCTTCATCAAATAAAGAGTTTTGTTTTTGAGATAAATCCTTAGTATCAGCGTTTTTTAAAGTTTTTTCTTCAACTTTTTGATTGCTATTATTTTTAACTTTTTTATTAGCTTCTAGAATCATTCTATCTAATAAAGAACTGCTACTTTTAGTTTCTACTTTATTTATATCTTTTTTATTGTCTGAATTCTCAGTAATATTTTCTTTCGAACTCTTCTTTTTGTCAATATCTAATTCATTTTTGTTATCATTTGATTTACTAGGAAGAGACTCTTTTTTTTGACTATCTGTGTCAGAATTTTTCGAGCTTTTTTCTTTTATCTCTTCATTTGAAGTTTCAACTTTTTTAAAATCAGTAGTTTCTTGAGTTTTTTCTTTTATTTTTGTAGTTTCTTCTGAAGAAGTTTCAATTTTTTTAGTGTTTTTAACTAAAAGAGAATCAAATAAAGACATGCCTTCCTTTTTTGATCCTTCTGAAGTTTTATTATTAGTACTAGTTTTTGTATCTTGTGTAGATTTACCAATATTTAAAAAATTAACTTCTTCACTCATTTATTATGCTTTTAATATATCTAATGTTCTCACATCAATATTCTTATGTGTTGTAAACGCTGTAACATTTGCTTCATAAGAACGTCTAGCTTCCAATAGATTAATCATTTCTATAACAGGATTAATATTTGGATAAGCAACATAACCTTCATCATTTGCATCTGGGTGCGATGGTTCATATCTCATTACAGGATCAGAATCATCTTCTACAATTGATTTTACTCCCACTCCTCTTAAAGATAATTGATTTTTATCGCTATCATCTTTATTAAAGTCTGATTTAATATCATCTGTTTTTTTATTATCTTGATTTAGTAATACTTCATGAAAGGCAACACTTTGTCTTTTATATGGTCCGCCATCCTCAGTATGTGTAGTTTTTGCATTTGCAATGTTTGCACTAGTAATATTTACTCTTGTTCTTTGAGCACTCATACCAGAAACAGCAATATCATATCCATCAAAAAAACCCATAGTAAACTCCTATTAAACTGGCATCTTCATTATTTCTCGGTAAGCATTAATTGCTTTATTCTTAACTTCAAGTCCAAGCTTTAAAGAAAGCTCAGCCTCTTCAATTTTTTGTACAGCTTCTTGAAGGTTTTTAACCTTTCCTGTAGCAATACCTTCCATTGCATTATACCCTTGAACTTGTGTATCATTTACTTCATTTACCGCATCTTTTAGCATATCTTTAAAACTTAACTCAGATTGTGCAGTTTGATTTACTTGATTATTTTGTTTAGAAGTGATTGATCCAATTGAATCAGTAATAGAATTAATATTCATCTACTTCTCCTTATTTATTTGAAGTTGCTTTATCTACTTTTTCTTGAGCATCTTGAACACTTAGTTCAGCCAGCATAGCATCGATTTTATCTTCGTTATACTTATGTTTTAGCTCTTCTCTTTTATTATCTAGATTAAAAAGTAATATAATCAATGAAAGCATCATATTAGTGACACCTTTCAAAATAATAGTTACACCCATTATTCCAAAGATCATTTCCATTGGTGTAAATAAATCAGCATTAATTACAAAGAAAATTAAAGTTGCAAAAAAACCTGTAGCGATGTACAGTCTAAATATACCACTATTGATAAGATTTTGAGAAAATCTTTCTACAACCATATTTTTCCTACTAATATAAAAAATATATAATGCTTACTTATTAGCACAAACTACCTTATTTACCTAATTTCTTTTAGTAAAATGTCGATTATTTTTTGTAATTGTAAAGTTATTTCATCGTTTGTAAACTCTTGAACGAATAACTTTCTTAGTCTTGATGTTGTTGAAATATTTGCAGATGTCGACACATTACCTATATATTTTACCATAAAATTTGAATTTAACCTATTTTTTTTAGCTAAATTTACTAAAGATTTAGAAATTGTCTCGCCAATATTATAATTTTTTGTATGATTAAAGCAAATCAATAGTTTTTCTTTGTCTTTTGATAACATTTTTATTAATGCATAAACATCGGTTAAAGCTGATGGATCAGTTGTAGTTAGAGCTAAAATATTATCAGAAATTGATAAAAACTCTTGTACATACTCGTTTAAACCAGCTCCTGTATCAATGATTATATAATCAAACTTGTTCAAAGTCTTAACATCTTCTACAATTCTTGTTAAGACAAAAGAAGCTTTTAAACTTGAATATTGATAACCACTTTTTCCTGCAATTAAAGAGATATTTTCATATGAAGTCTGAGATATTACTTCTTCAATAGTATTTCTTCCTTCAATATAATCAAATAATGAATATCGCGGTTTTATATCAAATAAAACTTGCATATTTGCTAACCCAATATCTGCATCAATGACAGCTACCTTAAAACCTCTTCTTGCAAGTAAATATGCCATATTGGCAGTAAATGTTGATTTTCCAACACCACCTTTTCCTGAGGTTATTGTAAGGAGTTTAGTTTTAGAGACAACTGATGAGTTTTTTGTTAAATTTACAAGCTTA
Organism: Arcobacter sp. CECT 8989; assembly: GCF_004116715.1. Classification (NCBI taxonomy): domain Bacteria; kingdom Pseudomonadati; phylum Campylobacterota; class Epsilonproteobacteria; order Campylobacterales; family Arcobacteraceae; genus Arcobacter; species Arcobacter sp. CECT 8989. The sequence goes on from NZ_PDKE01000008.1 coordinate 61,829, forward strand.
CTTGCTTGTGCAGAGATTGAATTAAACAATACTATCTCCTTACACAAGCATTATTCATAAAGCAATCTATTAAATAAGAAGAATCAGATACTATTAAATCATCAGGTACATTTTGTCCTATAGAAAAGTAAGTAATAGATTTTTTTGTTTTATGAGCAAAAGAAATTAGGTTTCCAAAACTTCTTGTTTCATCTAATTTTGTAAAAGTTAAGTAATCAATATTTAACCTTGAATAGTTAGTATAAATATCTACTAAATCACTATGCTTTACATTTGCAGGCAAAACTAATACTTTTTCTATAGGCAATTCATGTACTTTTTCTTGATATTCATTTATCATTTCAATTTTGTCAACATCATATTGACTTGAACCAGCAGTATCTATAAAAATATAGTTACAATCTTTAAGTCTAAGTAGTGCTTCTACTAAATCCTCAGGCTTTTTAACTACTTCTAAAGGTAACCTCATGATATTAGTATATGCTTGTAATTGTTCTATTGCTCCTACTCTAAATGAGTCTAAAGTAACAATTCCAACCTTATAGTTTTGTCCTAGTTTATAAGCATACCTTGCTGCTAGTTTTGCAATTGTCGTTGTTTTTCCAACTCCTGTTGGTCCAACCATCATTACAATTTTTCTTTGATGCTTTCTTAATGGGATTTCTTGTTTTATAGGAATAATTCTTCGAAGAACTAGTTTAAAGAAATCATTTACTTTTTTAGGATTATTTTTTAAAGCAACTGGTAGTTGTTTAATTGTTTTTTTCATAATCGTATATGTCATCTCTTGGTCAAACTCATTTTGCTCAAAAAGATTATACATATCTACAAATTCTAAAGGTATTGTTAAATCATAAAGTTGACTTTTAGGGTTCCAAAGAGATTTTTGTACCTGCATAATCGCATCTTGCATTTTAAGAATCTCTTCTTTAAAATCATATACTTTAGCTTCAAATCTTTTATCTTTTTTATCGTCAATAGATGAAGAATGTGAGACAGAAGTTGTAATTTTTTTTGTATGCTTAATCTCTTTGTCATCATCTTCTAAAGCAACAATGACTTCATACATATCTTTATTTCCATCTTTAGCGCTAGAAATCTTTTTTGTAGAGATTACAATTGCTTCTTCACCACATTCAGCTTGAGCATTTTTAAGTGCAATTGTAGGAGTTTCACCTAAGAATGAAAGCATATTCATTTTATTCTTCCATCTTTATATATTTTTTCAATATCACCATTACTCTTTTTAATTCTTATATAGTCATCATTTTCAAAGATAATTTTTCCATTTTTTTCAATTTCAATTGAACCAAAATTAAATAGTACAGACTTCTCATTAAACTCTTTTACATCATCTTGACAAATAACATAACCTTTTTTCATATAATGTGTTGCTTGCAATTTTTTAGTTTTAAAATCATCTATTGTTGTAGGGATACAATGTCTTTTTACATTTTGAACTTTTCCTGAAGTAAGCATATCTAAAGTAATAAATTCATTAAAATGTACGTCCCTTTTTGTAATAACAACATTTATTGCAAAAAGATTAGAAGTAAAAATAGTGATAAAAATTAAAAGACTACTAAGCCTTAACATCGAACATTTGTCCCCCGTTTAATTCTGTTATCTCATCTACAATATCTTTATACATTTGCTGTATTGGTTGAACTATCATTGCTAATTTTCTATTAGCTTCATAAAGCTTTTTAAGTTCAGCTTCTAAACTATCAACTTTATCTCTATAAATATTAACATCTACTCCATTTTCCATCTCTTGGACAAGTGCATTATTTAAGTCTTGTTTATATGAAGTTATTTTTTCAATAATTTCTTCTTTTTCACTGTTTCTAGTCAAAAGTTCTTCATGTTTTGCTTTTTTTATATCTTCAATATCTTGATCAATATAGTCTTCCATTTTTTTAATCAGTGCTAACATTTCATCTATAATTGAATTAACCATATTAAGCCTTTATTTTTTTCTTTCACTTAAAAAATTATATAACATATCACTGATTCCTAGTGTACCAGCAGATTGTCTAGAGATAGTATCTGTATACATACCTTTTATAATATCTGAACCACTACCTTGTCCTGCAAATGTACTATCTTTTAATGAAATATCTAATAGTTGTTTCATAAAAAAAGCTTCAAAATCATTACTTACTTTTCTTAAGCTATCATCTTCAAGTTTCGATGAGTCAAGATTTTTATAACTATCTGCTGGACTTTTTTTTATTGTATTTATATCAAGGTAATTAGTATTTATATCCATTTTTTACTCCAATCTATCAAAAAAACTCTCTTCAGACAAGATATCATCGTTTGTATTGTCTGCAAAAAATTTCATTTCAACTCTTCTATTATCAGAAGCTAATTCACTTTTAGGATGATAAGATGAGTATGCTGATACTTTTAATGCACTTGGATCAATTCTATTCTTTATCAATTCTTTTACCACTGATATTGATCTTAGTGCTGATAAGTCCCAGTTGTCTCTAGGTATCTTCTCATCTTGGAAACCATTTGTTGCTGTATGACCAATAATCTCAATATTAAAGGCTTGAGGCATTGTTCTTATTACTCTAGCAACTTTTGCAATAAACCTTTTTGAATTTGGATTTGTAATTGTATACTCACCCTCTTCAAACATTATAGTAGAAGGAATATCTAAAGTAAACTCATTTTGTCCTTTTTCCAATTGAATTTGCTCTGTTTCAACTGTACTTATATCATTCATTTGATTTACTAATTCAGCAACTTCTTGCATACTCTCTTCCATAGATTCATCATTTGAGTCTGTATCATCAGATGAAGAATTACTTGATTCTGTTGAATGTTTATCTGATTGAGTTTGCACATCTGTTGAAGCATCAATGAATCCCATTGCTTTTTTCATAATATCAAAATACTCTTCTACTTTTTTCTTATCCATTACTGCCATAGATAAAAGTAAAATAAAAAAAGTTAAAAGTAATGACATTAAGTCACCAAACTGCACTAACCAGCCTGGCAAACATTTAGGACATTCAGGACACTTTTTATCTGCCATAGATTTTATTCTTCCTCTTCATCAACTAAAATTGCATTTAGTTGCATCTTTATATTACCTATTGATTCTTCTGCTGCAATCATAGTTGTACCTAAGATAATTACTTCACATGCTTCTACTTCTCTTGCATGTTTTTGAGATAATTTACTCTCCATTAATCCTGCGAAAAGTGTTCCAATTAATGCCCCATACATTGTAGTAAGTAAAGCAACTGCCATTGCTGGACCAACTGATGCAGGATCTGAAAGATTTGCAAGCATTGCAACTAATCCAACTAATGTTCCAATCATTCCCATTGAACCAGAAGTACCACCAATATTTGCAAATATTTTATGCATAGTTCCATGTCTTTTTTGCATATATTCTAATTTTGTTTCTAAAAGAGGAGTTAAAGTCTCTGCTTTAGTTCCATCTACTAGTAATTGAAAAGCTTCTTTAAAGAAAGGATTTTGTTCTTCTAAAACCTTTTGTTCGATATGCATTACACCATGTTTTTTAATTTCTGTAGCATAGAAAGTGATTTTTTCAATTAATTCAGGTAAAGGTTCTACTTTAACTTCATTAAAGGCTACTTTCATTGCAGGTACTATTCTTTTTAAGTCTGCAGCTTCAAACTGTCCAGCAGTTACAGAGAGTGTTCCACCAATTACAATAATTACAGAAGGTACATCAATATAAGGTCCAAAACCAACTCCACCTAAGATAATGGCTAAGGCAACTAAGGCCCAACCACCAGCCAATCCACCTGCAGTACTTTTATCCATATCTTATATTCCTATTTGGCTTAATTTTGTTGAACTATCGCCAATATTTTTAATTTTAAGACCAAACTTCCCTTCCACGATAACAGCCTCACCTTCTCCTATTTTTACACCATTAACTAAAATGTCTAAAGGTTCATTCACCATTTGCTCTAACTCAATGATTTCACCAATATCCCATCTCAGAATATCTTTTAATAAAAAATTTTTTGTTCCAAGTCTTACACTCAGTTTTAATTTGATGTTAAAAAGAAGTTGTAAGTTTTCAGCTGAGTCTTCTGATAATAATGAACTTATCGAACTTACACTTGGTCCTATATTAGCTTGTGGCATACTAGATATAGGTGTAGACATTGTATCTTGAGGGGTAGAAGTTATCTCAGGACTAGAAGAATTATCATATCCTGTTATTGAAGATAAAAAAGGTAAAATGATTTCATCAAGAGATAAATAAATCGGTAATTTCTCACCATCTAAAGCTAAATCTAAAGTATATACTCTATCATTATCTTCAATATCACCACACACCTTAATTGAAAAATCTGAAACCTCTGATTTTATTGAACTTACATCAGGGAAACCTTGTGCATTTACTGATGTACATAAACTTCCACATACATTTGAGATTATTTCATTTACTGCATCAGCAATTTCATCATCAATATGCTCTTTTAAATCACCCATTCCACCAAGCATAAAATACTCAAATTTAGTTGCAGTGATTGAAGGTATATAAAATTTCCAATTTGAACTAATAGTTGAAAATTCAAACTTAACTGATACTTCAATACATTGTGAATCATCTAAGCCACTAACATCTAAAGCAGATACTGAATCAACTGTTGTACTTTTTGATAATAACTGCTCTAAAGTATTAGCTAGTTCATCTTTTAAAAAACTTGATAAATCAGATGCCAAAAATAAACCCTTTGTTTATATTATTTTTCTTGTTCATTTATAGTCTCAAGCATATGAGCTTTTATTCTCATCATATCTTCAGTAGGGTATTTATATTCACTATCCCCTCTTGTAACCTTTACAAAAAAGTCTTGAGATTGCTTGTTATATCCAAATTTTATGTTATCTAATATAACTTCATTTTTTTCTGTTTCATGTAATGAGCCTTGTACTTTTTTGTACTGGTCATCCTGAATAGACTTATGCTTTTCATCAACTTCTTGGACAGATTTAATTTTATCTGAGTGATTAACTTGAGCATTATCAATTTCAGCAATTCTTCCTAGTTCCATGAGAACCTCCTTGAAAAGTACAGAATTATAATTATTATATCAAAAAAAAATTAAAATTGATGAATATTACTAACAAAACGAGGGGAATTATATTATTTTTACATTGACTCTAAAAGGGAGTCAAAGTTAAGAAGTTTAAAATCAATTAAAGAATCTTTATATGGTTCAATGAAATATTGAGAAGCACTATTTAACTTTAAATCTTGAACAAGTTGTACTCCTGTCAAAAAATCTGCCCCAGGGTCTTTTAAGATTGCTTTAATTAATGATATTTGTAAAAGAGCTTCATTATATTTATCATCTTCTAATTGTGATGCTACAATTAAATACATAGTATATTTATCTTCTAATTTATACTCTTTTTGCAAAGTATATAAAATTTTTAAACTCTCTTTAGGTTTACTATTATGTAATTCTCTTAAAGCTTTTGTTCTTAAATAAGAGGGACTCTCTTTACCTGATAAAGTTAAATCTGCTTTATGAAATAGTCCAATTGCTTTTAATAGATCAATATAGTATTTAGTAATCACTAAAGGACCTTCTAAAAAATTATTATTTATATTTAATGGTGTTTTATCCTGAAGTCTTGCAAAATAATTATAATCATTTTCACCTTCTCTTCTAATAGTTGATTTCATTAAATAAACTAACGGATCTTTGTAGTGTTCTATAAATAAAGGATGTTCTAAAGTTACTCTATTAACTGCTAACTTATCTAAATAATCTAAAGCCTTATAGAAGATAGTTTGATTATATGCTAAAGGATCGAAAATAACTTTAAATTTTGGTTCTACGTATTCTCTATACACAGTCTGACCAAAATATTTATACATACCATCTTTTGATTTAATATTTTGAACTATATACTCTTTATCTTTTATATCTCTATTTATTTTTTCAGCACTGATTAACGTCATTACTGAGTAAAGTTTATTTCCTGGATTTAGTTTATATGCTTTTGAAAAATATTTGTATGCATTATGAAAATCACTTATTTGAGCATAACATAGAGCTAAGTTATAGTAAATATATGAATTTGAGTCTTCTTTTAAAAAAGACTGCATTTTATTAACTCTAATAATAGGATCTTCTTGTATTATTTCAATAAACTTAGCATTATATTTAACCATTTGCTCTAAGCTTTCCACATTTTGTTCACTATTAAAGATAAACCCTTTTGATATGTCATAAAGAATTTCTTGCTTATCAGAGAAAACGAAAGGTGCAAAATAAAAAAGGAAATCTATTTTTCTATTTTTATCAAATTTAGTTACAAACTTTAAATACTCTTTAGGAGTATATTTTGCTTTATTGAAGAAAATCTTTAAAGGATATTTTTGATTTACTTTAAATGTGTCTTTAACTTTTTCTAATTCCTTTAATCTATCTAATAGCTTTTGAATATCATTTGCTTTTAGATCTCTATAAACCATTAACCAAAGTATCAAATTTGTTCTACTTTGATTAAAGCTTTCTTCCTTTGCTCGCTGAAGATATCTCTCTGCTTTTATGTAATCTTTTAATTTTAAATGTAATAAAGCTTTTTTCATATTCATTGGAAACTCCATAGTCTCCAAAATTTTTAAAGCTAATTCATAATCTTTTAGTAAAATAAAGGTATCAACAACTAATCTTTTTGAATGTTCAGTTAACGTCTTAAACTTTTTTGTAATATTTACAATAGTTTCAAGATACTTTCTCTCTTTTTTTATTAAATATAAATAATAACTTGCAGAGATATATGAGTAAGTATCTGAGTATATAGCCTCTTTATAATCATATATATTATTTAAATAAAGTAAAGCATTATCAATTTGACCCAGTTTATAATAAGCAATACCAATGTTTAAAAATGATGGAACCTTTAATAACTCAGATGTTATTTTAAAAGTTTCGATTGCTTTTTTATATTCTTCTTTTTCAAGTAATAAGATAGCTTTATTAAACTCAACTTGTAGTCTAAGTTTCTCTTGGTTTTCTTTTAGTTTGTCATACTTAAAAAGTATTTCTGGTTGGGAATCAATTTTACCCTCATTTGAAAAAGATACAAGAGGTAAAATAAGTATAATAAATAATAAACTGTATATCTTTTTCAAAAAAGTATTCCTAAACCATTGTATTTACTTGAGCATAAAGTTCTTCTGTTCTATGTTCTAGTGTCTCAACTTGATGCTTTAATTCTGTATTTTCTAGTCTTAGTTTTTGTAAGTCATCTCTTGCAACTTGTAATGAGTCTTGAGAGTTTTTTAATGTACCTGAGCTTACTTTTACTTGCTTTTCATATCTATCAATTATCTCTTGTAGACGTTTATTTTCATCTTCTACCATATTTTTTTCTTCATTCACTTTTCTATATAAAGATTTATGAACATTTGCACTAGAAAAAAAGTATAAAAGTAAAATTCCAATTATTGTAAGTAATAAAAAATTATCCAATTTCCCCTCTTTAGTATATTAAGAAGGCTGAAAGCCTTCTTAACTATTATCTTTTTAGATTAATTAATGTATTTAATAACTGATCTGATGTAGTAATAGATTTAGCATTTGCTTCGAATGCTCTTTGGAATACCATTAAGTTAACTAAACTTTCAGATAAGTCTGCTGTTGAAAGTTCTAACGTTTTACCTTCAATCTTTGCAGTTTTATCATTGTTTAAATTATAAATAGGTTCACCAGATTCATTTGTTTTTGCAAGTAAGTTATCTCCACTTGGATTTAATCCTCTTGTATTATTAAATAATGCAATAGATACTTGACCAATGGCAAACTCTGCCCCATCTTGTTTCATTGTGATAAGTCCAGTACTATCTACTGAGAATTCACCAAATGCAGAATCAGAAATACCTAAAGTATCAAGTTTAAGTTGAAGTGAACTTTGTGTTGTTGTTTGATCAATAGTATTTACTAATTCAATGAATTCTGCTCCAGCACCTTGTCTACCACTATAATCATTATTTTTATCAAGTGGTAATAAAGAAGTAGGTGCATCAGAAATCAATGTTGTAGAAGTAAATGCATAATCCTGATTAGTAGGAGTTATTGTTATTGTTCCTGCTGCAAATGTTGCTGTTGCTATATTTGAATCTGCTTGAATTAATGCTGCCATTGCTGTTCCATCTGCTGTTCCAGCTGGAATGTCAACACTACTTTTTGTTCCATCTGCTGTTTCATAATAGAATACAAAGTTTTCTGTTGTAGGGAATGTTAATGTCGCTGTATTTATAGCAGAAGTTGTTGTTCCATTTGTATGAGTTAAAGGAAGTCCTGCATCTGCATTTGGACCATCACCAGCTGAGTTATCTAGTGACGAAGCTGTAATATCCATTGTTTTATCTACAAAAGTAATCGCTATATTAGGTGCAGCAGTAGTAACTGTATCAATATTTGGATCTGCTTGTAACTTTGTAGCTAAATCATTAATATCTGTAACACCAGTTAATGTAATCGTATTTGAACCAGTTGAACCACTATAAGTATAAGTGAATGTATCAGGGAAATTAAGTCCAGTTGTATCTATTGTAGAAGTTACCGCTGTAGGAGCAGTGTGTGAATTACTAATTCCTGAAGCTTCATTTAAGTAAAATGGTACTGCACCTTTTAAATTTCCACTAAACTCTACATCAAAGTTATCATCTAGCGTTTGAATTACAACATTTCCATTGATATTTACTGCTTGAACATAGTCTGATAACATAGGAGTTGATGTTGCTGCTTGTGCATTAAATTTATCTACAAAATCTTGAACACTTTCCACATCCGCAATACTAATATTTGTAGGCTGTGGAGGTATTCCATTGTCATTTGGTACAGGAATAATTTTATCAAGTTCTTTATCAAAAATCGAAATTGAGTAAGTAAAGTCATTTTTAATATTAGGAACATCTAGTTTTAAATCTGCTGTAGTATAAACATCTCTTTGATTTCCAGTAATTGCTCTAGAAAGAGCATCTCTAGCACTCTCTAATGCTCCAACACCTATACCTGCAGATGCTAAAGTAGTAGTTTGAAAATCACCTGCTACTGTATTTGAACCAGATATTTCTCCTACTTCTGAAATATCAAAAGATACTCCTGGAATTAAAGATTTTATTTGAATAATACCTTTAAGCATATCAGAATTAGATGTTGATAAATTGAAATTGTCAGTATCTTCTAGAACATCATTATTACCTGTTGTTGAGTTTCTTTCATCAACCATAGTTGCTCTAAGACCTTGAATTTCTGAAATTTGATCAGCTAATGCTCTATATGTAGCAACTCTACTTGCAGCTACATCTAAATCAAGAGGTACAATACTATCAAAAGTTCTTTCTGAAACTTCAATTGGATCTGCATGAGATATCGTAATTGTTTTATCAGGTGAAGCAGGCATATTTACAGTAAAGCCTGTAAGAGTACTTTCAGCTTCAATTGCAAGCTTAAGTCCATTTCTAATTTCATCTGTTGTTGCATCATTATCACTCTCATAAGATACAGTTGTACCATTTATTTCAATTTCATATCTAGTATTATTAGTAGGAGAATCTACTGAGTATGTTGCTGTTGATGTATTATTTCCTGAAACAGAAGCCTTCCCTGTCTTTAAACTATCAATAAACTCTTGAGATGCTGAAGTAGAAATATAATTTTGAGACTTTTTCTTTCCATCTATATATACAAATACTTGATCTCCCTCTTTAGAAATAAGTCCATCAGAACCAGATTTAAAGTTAATTTGTGAGATTTGAGCAATTGAACTTGCACTTCCTCCATCAGGGTTATCTTGAAGTTTTTGAAGCCACGAAGCATAATCTGCAACTAAAGCTTCTACATCAGAAATCTTTGCTGCTTTACTTTTTCCTCCTGCACCTTCATAAATAGTCGCAGAATCTGCTTTTGAAGTTTGATTGTAATCAGTAGCTTTTGCAGTAACTGTTTCTATATAATTTGAATATTTAATTACTTTTGATGTTAGAAGTTTAGTATAATCACTTGTAAAAGTTTTATTATTTGGGTTAGTTGATACAACATCTTTATTTGTATCAATAGCTCTCATAGCCCATCCTTGAACTTCATTACCAGCGGCATCTTGAAGTGTACCATTGTCACCCATTCTAAAGTTACCTGCACGAGTATAATAGTTTTCTCCACTTCCACTAGAAGTAGTGTTTTTTACAGTAAAAAAACCATCTCCACTAATTGCCATATCATAATCAACACCAGTAAGTTTTAAGTTTCCTTGAACATACAGTTTTTCTGCATCAAGTATTTTTGAACCTTTACCAATTCTATCTTGATACATTTGATCTGCAAAAGAGATTCTTGAAGATTTGTAACCTACAGTATTAACATTTGCAATATTATGAGATTCATTATCTAACGCTGCTTGATGAGACGAAAGTCCTGAAATTCCTGTCCATAATGCTCCAATCATGATTTATCCTTTTAGATAAATTTTTAAACACTTTTACATGTTCAAATATAAATGCTCAAATAAGCACTAATATTTAAACACAAACTAAAGAAGTTATTTCTTTAGTTGTATTGCTGTTTTTAAAAACTCATCTGATGTTGTAATAGATTTTGAACTGGCTTCAAAAGCCCTTTGATATACCATCATATCAACTAATCCATCACCTAAATCAGTATTACTAAGCTCAATTGAACCACCTACTAAGTTATTTACATTACTTGCATTTAATCTATCACCTGTCTCATTTGTAATAGAATAAAGATTATTTCCTTGAGGATTTAATCCTCCAGGATTAGTAAAATATGCAGTTTCTAACTTACCAACTAAAAACTTGTTATCTCCATCTTTTGCATAAATAACTCCATTTTCTACTGAAAGATTTCCAAATACATTCTCTGAGATATTTAAATTATCTAATCTCAATTGTAATTCACCTATTCCAGTTAAAGCTGCATTACTATTTCCTATAGTATGAGTCATCTCTAATAGCTTAGCATCTGCTGCTTCTAATGCAGTTTTCAAGGCATCTCTTGCACCATCAACCATTGCCCTTCCTGAACCAGAAAGAGGAGAAACAGTTTCTGTTATTAATGGTGCACTATCATTTATTGCAGCTTCTTTAATATTATAATCTTTACCAGGAATTAAAGAATCAATAGTAACTAAACCTGTATTATCAACACTAGCTGTAAGTCCTGTTACTGAAGAGATTTTATCAGCAAAAAGATTCATCGTTGTTTGAGTATCTGTATCAAAGTATTGTCTTACTTTTTCTCCATCAATATTAACTTCTACAAAATCATCATCATTTTGTAAATCTGCTAAAAAAGCATTAAATGAAATTTGTGTTTGTTGAGAAACAGGAGCTGTACTTACCGCATTTGGATTGCTTACAAAAAGTTCTAATTTCTCATTATAGTTTGTTATCATTTCTCTGATATCAGATATTTTAGAAGATCTATCTTTAAATCCACTCCCTGATACTCCACTATCTTGTGCTGTTTGAGTAAAATCAGTTGCTTTTGCATTTATTGATTCAACATAATCTGTTGCAGATATTTGTTTTGAAGTAATTGAAACATTATAGTCACTATTAAATTGTGTAGTTCCATCAGAACTAACAATGTTAGATAAAACCGTAGATGAACCATAAACTGTTTTATTATCAACTGTTTGCAGTGTTCCATCTGCACCCATTTTAAAGTTTCCGGCTCTAGTATAAAACTCTTCTCCAGTTATAGGGTCATTTACAATAAAAAAACCTTTTCCTTCAATTGCAATATCTAAATCATTATTCGTAATTTTAAGACCACCTTGAGAGAAATCTTTTTGAATAGCTTGAACTGCAACACCTTTTCCATAGCCTGATTGATACATCATATCAGCAAAACTAATTCTATCAGATTTATGACCAATAGTGTTAGAATTAGTTACATTATTTGATTGAGAGTTTAATGCTTTTTCAAAAGTATCTAACCCTGATATACCATTCCATAAACCACTAATCATAAATTATCCTTAGAATATTTTTGTAATACTAGAAAAAGGTATACTAACCAACTGATCTGAATATACAGGCATTACACTTCCATCAGCTGTATAGCCCGAATCTTTAATAATTTCATTATTTTCATCTAAAATAACCGGGTTTCCATCTTCACCAATAATCACTTTACCAGCACTTTCTAAAGCAACTTTATTTCCAGTTGGCTTTCCTTCAGAATCTAAGATTTCACCTTTAACATTGTAGTAAATATATTCACCATCTTTATCCTTAACTTGATCTTCAATATAAAGAATTTGTTGAGCTTTCACCATCACTTCCCCATCAATATTCTCTACTGATCGTACTGTATAAGCTTTATTTACTCCATTCTCTCCTACATTTCCATCTTCAATATTTTTTCCAATTACTGTTGCTGCATTTGAAAGGTTTGATTGCCTAAATGAATCTGCTAAATATTGCATAGTTTCAATTGTTTGAAGATTTGTATTGATACTTGACATCTGCATTTGAGTAGAAAGCATTTGTTGAGAATCCATTGGTTTTGTTGGATCTTGCATTTTAAGCTCTTCTATCATCAATCTTAAGAAGTCATTGTTTGTTAATTGGTCATTGCTTACTGAAGAAGTATATGCATTACCATCCGCACCTGTTGAAGTGTTAACTGTTACATTTTCTACTGCCATAATAGTCTCCTAATTTGCTTTTTCGTCAAAGAAGTATCTAACTACATTGTCTGAGTCCATAGCTTCTTGAACTCTCACTGCAAGTTTTTCGTCAATTACAATTATGTCACCAGTACCAATAATCCTTTTATTTACAAAGATATCTCCACCAGAACCTGCTTGCTTATCTAAAGATATAATATCACCCTCTGAAAGTTCTAAAAACTCTTTTATAGTAATATTTGCACTCCCTAGCATTACATCAACAGTAATCTCAGTATCTACTAATAAATCATAATCTCTTTCACTAATTTCCATAACTACGCTTTTTTGTTAAGTTATTAGATTATACCACAAAATTTCAGTAAAAAAGATTATATAGTAAAAATATTTTAATAGTTTATTTTTGTAAGATTTTTTTATAAGACATTGTCTAAAGATTCAAGCATAGTATTAACTTTTGCTTCAATATTTCCATCAAAGTTTCCAAGGTCACTAGCAATTACAACTCCACCTGCTGTAACATTTGGATCATCAACTAATTGAATAAAACTTTCTAGGTTTAAATCATTTTTTAATATCTCATAATCCTTTGGGTTTAAATGAATTTTAACTTTTGAGGCATTTTTAATTTTTTCTAATAAGTGAGCAATAGTCTGTTTTGCTATGGCTGCTGAGTTTTGTCCCACTTCTATTGCAATAATTTTCTGAGCTATAGAGATAGAAGTCTTAAGAATTTTTGTCTCCATTTGAAAAGTTGCTTGCTCAAAAAAGTTTGCATAGTGCTTTAAATCTTTTATAGCTTGAACTACTTGAGCATCAATATCCTTAACTTTTGCACCTGCATTTTCTAAATTTGATACTTTTTGATTCATTTGTGCAAGTTGAGTACCTAAACTTTTTATTTCATTTAGTACTGCTTCCATATCACCATTTATATTACTTGTATTTAATACAGATGTTGGAATATTTACTTGTTGTGTTTGTCCAGATTCATCTTGTACAAAAGTACCAAGTTGATACTCTTGAACTTCGCTATTTTTTACAACTTTTGCATTTGAGTATACGTTTGCTTTATTCATTATTGTTCATCCATATCTCTATCAATAGAGCCTTCTTCAATCATCTTCTGTGCAACATCAAGCATTTTTCTTTGTGCAGCTTCAATATCTTTAATTTTAACCTTAGTAAGCATTTCAAACTCTTCTTTGAATCTATCACTTGCTCTTTGAGACATTGCACTTGTGATTTTAGTCATATCATCTTCAGTAGCATTTTTCATTGCCACTGCAACATCAGCTGTATCAACATTTTGTAAAATTTTCATAACATGTTCAGAATCTAAGTTTAATAAATCTTCAAATACAAACATATTTTCTTTAATTTTAGTTGCTAATGAAGTATCAACACCATTGATATTTTTAAGAATATCTTGTGACTTAGGTCCAACTCTATTTAACATATCAGCAACAACTTTAACACCACCAACGTCAACAATAGAAGACAGAAGTGATTCAAGTTTCTTCTCTAATACTACAGAAATAGTTCTTACAACATCAGGTGATACATCTTTAATTGTTGCCATTTGCATTGTAACTTTGACTTTAATATCTTCTTCTAATTGCATTAAAACATCTGCTGCTTTTGTTGCTTCCATATGAGAAAGGATTACTGCAATTGTTTGAGGAGACTCATCTTTAATGAAGTCAGATAACTGCTTAGGATTAATTGCATCTAAATAAGCAAATGATTGTGCAGCAAGTTTCATTCTTGAAAGTTTTGCTAAAACTTCATCAGCCTCACCTTTTCCTAAAGATTTATACAGAATATCTTTAGCATAGTCATAACCACCTGAACTAATAAAATTTTTAGATCTAGTAAATAAGTGAAACTCTTCTAAGATAGCTAAAGAAACTTCCTTGTCTACAGAAGAAATCATAGTAATTTCCGTTGAAATATCTTCTACAATATTTTTGGGTAAATGTTGGAAAATCTTTACGGTAGCATCTTCGCCAATAAGGACACAAAAATGTGCAACCTTACTTAGCATTGACATCCCTTTTAATAAGTCTTTGTTATTATCTTCAGCCATATCTATTTTCTTTCTGGTTTAAATTTGCCACTACCCTCTGAAAGTAGTAGTTCAATCATTCTTGCTATCTCTTCTGGATTATTATTAATCTCTTTGTCAATAGCTTCAATTAATACCTCATACTTAGCAGCACTCTCTTCATCTAAGCCTTCAATATTATTCATAATTTGGCTTTTAACTTTTGACTTTAGTCTGCCCTTTGCAGTACTTGCATCAAATTCATCTTCATAGTTTCCTAAAAAATCATTCATAAAGTCTTCATCAATAGGATTACCTTCTGCATCAACTTTTCTTTTCCCATCATCTCCTAAGATAACAACTTCATGATTTACAATAAATTTCTTATAGAAGATAAATAAAAGTACAGCTGCGATTAAATATTGGAAATACTCACTAAATTCTTTAAGTATTGATTTTACCATACTTAAAGTGCTTACAGATGAATCTGCTTCAGTAGCATCTACAATTATAGGGTTACCATTTTCATCAACCTGAACCTTAGTATTTTTCATAGTAACAAACTTAAAGGCTTTTACAGCAATTTTATCACCTCTTTTTGCACTAAAACCTATTGTTTCTTGAACAATAGATTCAATTGATGCTAAAAATTCTTCTTTGTTTTCATTATTTTCAAAAACAGTTGAGTCAAAAGTTACAGCTGCACTTACTTTCTTAACAGAAGAATAGTTGTTGTTTTTTTCATCAATTATCTTTTTAGAGATTTCATAGTTAGTTATATTTTTAGAACTTTCACTACTTGATTGAATGCCATTATTTCCATTTGCTTCATCTGGAGGTTGAATATTATTTTCAACTCCTGCAGTACCACCAGTACCATTATTCCCACCAGTTGCACTTGAAACATTTTCAGTTGTTTGTTGACTTCTTATTGTCCCTTCAGGCTCATAGATTTCTTCTTGAATATGTCTTTTCTTAAAATCAAGTTCCATTGTTACTCTTGCAACAACTCTCCCTACTCCAACAACTGGCTCTAATAATTCAACAATTTTTTTCTCATAATCTTTTTCAAGCTTTTGTTTATACTTATTTTGAGTTAATGATTTTTCATTTTCAATTTCATCATTTGACATTTGAAGTAAAGCACCATCTTGATCAATAAGTTTAATATTTTCAACCTTTAAATCAGGTACTGCTGATGATATAAAGTTTTTAATTCCATCAATTTGTTTTTGAGTTAAAAAAACTCCAGGTTTTAAAGAAAGTACAGCAGAGGCTGTTGGGTCAGTTTTTCTTTCTGTAAAAATAGTATTTTTAGGAATTGCTATTTTTACACTTGCACTTAAAACTCCAGATAGAGACTCTAAAGACCTTGATAGTTCACCTTCTGTTGCCCTTAAAAATTTTACATTATTTTCAAAGTTTGTTGTTCCTAGAGAGGATTTTTCAAATATTTCCCAACCTACGTGTTTACTCGTCGCTGCTTCACTTGTTACAAGTTTAATTTTTGCAATATTAATAAACTCTTTTGATGTTTTAAGTGTAAGAGAGTTTCCACTTCCAATAACAGAAAAAGGAACACCTGATGCTTCAAGTTCATTACTTGCCATCATTACTTGATTTTTTGTTAAGTTACTTGCGATTGTATAATTAAGTTTTTTATCTTCTGCTTTTATATTCGAGTATACTAATAATCCAACTAGCAGCACAAATAAAATAGAAAAACCTCCAATTATTACAGCTCTTTGTGCAGCATTTAAGTTGTTAATAAACTTTACAAGTTGATCCATAAAATAATAATCCTAATTAGTTTTTTTGTGATGATTCTATAACTGATCTAAATAGTCTTGAATCTTTTTTGATTGATGATTGGATAGCATCAAAAATAATCTTATTTTTTGACATTTCACTCATTTGATTATCCATGCTAACATTATTTCCATCATTTTGTTCTTTTAATCCTTTTACATTAACTAATCTAGGCTCATTTAGTTTGTTAATATCATTTAAAGAAGGATTTATATGTTTTGTATTTGTTGTAAAAAGCTCTAATTCATTATTACCTTTTACTTTACTCATTTCATCTTCAAAAACTAACTCTTTAGTTTTATAACCTGGTGTATTTACATTAGCGATATTACTTGAAATAACATTTTGTCTATCACTTCTAAAGCTTAAATGTTTAAATAATAAGTTAGTTACTCCACTTGCTTCCATTATCTACTTGTATCCCCAATTTTCTGAACTAACACTTCATTCATTTCACTTTCTGACTGAATAGCTTTTTGTGCTTGTTCTAGTCTTCTATGAGCATCAATCAAAGCTACCATTGATGAAACACTATTTACATTTGATTTTTCTAAAGAACCTTGCATAAATTGACCATCATTATTCTCTATTGGAAGAATATTAGCTTGATCATTTTTTGCCATAAAATTATTATCTTTATATTTTTGTAAATCATCATAATTAATTCTTACAACTGCAATTTGTGCCTCAAAGTCTTCACCAGCTTCAATTGCAATTGGTTCATCATCATTTGATAATACAGGCTGTCCATTTGAATCTACAAGAATACCATTTAAATTTTTAAATGAACCATCTCTTGTATAAACAACATTTCCCGTATTTTCATCTCTTACTTTAAAAAAAGTATCAGATTGAGTTAAAGAAAAGTCTAATGCATTTCCAGTTGGAACAATTGGTCCAAGTTCTGCATTTATATATTTTGTATCCATTTTTGGAATTGTATTAACTACTTCATTTAGTTTTGTAGGGTCAAAACCTTCTTTTTGGGCTCTTTGCATATAATAATTAAAAGACCCTTCAGCTGTTCCTTCTTGTTTAAAACCAACTGTATTTACATTTGCTAAATTATTAGAAATCACATCGATTCTATTGATTTGATTAATCATTGATGCTGCTAAAGGATATTTTGCCATTATTATCTCCTACTTATTAAACTCTGCAATTAAAGCATCTAAATCATCTTCTGCCATTAAATCACCAGTTGACGAATCTCCATGAATATGTTTTGCAACTGCAATCTCTTGGTAATCATTTTCATCTTCAAAAAGATTATTTAAATATACAGTTAATTTTCTAATAACAGACATAACTCTTTCAATTTTTTGTCTATTAATATCATGGTATTGCATTAATTCCATTGCTTGGAATATTTCCATATTTCCATTATTTATTTTGTCATTAATATCAGAAATAAAGCTACCCATTTTTTCTGCTTGTTCAAGGTTTTGTTTAAATGCATCTATATTGGGGAACTTTTGATTTAATGAAGACAACATAGCTGTCTGTTTTTCATTAAAGCTTGCTAACTCTTGAACATCATTTTGTATTTCATTATTATAATCTAATATATTACTTAATACATCAAATATCTTTGTTGCTTTCTCTTCTGAGTCATTTGCAACTTGACTTAATTGATTCACAACTTTGTTATCTTGTTCTACAGGTAAAGGGAAAACTCCACTATCAATTTTAGAATCAATATCTTGAATATCTGGGTCTATAGCAGGAATATCTGGAATATCAACTTTTTTTGCTTCTTCTTGAACTCCATCAATAGAAGAAAGAATATCTTCAAAATTATCTTTTTCTTCTGGTGTTTCCTGAACAATACTCTCTTCAATTGACTCTTCAACTATAGGTGTATCAATTTCATCTATTACTGGTGTATCAACAGAAGGTACACTACTTTCTGTAATTTCAGGTTCAGAAACATTTTCTATTGCTTCAACCTCTTTTAAAACATCATCAATACTTTCACTTGTATCAACACCAGGAGTTGTTTCTTCAATATTGTTTAAAATATCATCAACTGATTCTTCTTCAATATTTTCATCTTTGTCACTTACTATCTCTTCAGTTTGCGCAATCAAATCATTGATGTCATCTTCTGACATTTTAGAGTTTTCTGTCGTCTCTTCTACTTGAGGCTCTGGCGCTGCTTCTTGGCTAGGTTCGGGCTGCTCAGCAGGTGTAGCCTCTTCCTTTGAACTATCATCTTCAAAGTCTAAACCATTCATTAAAGCTTCAATCTCTTCTTGACTCATACTCATTTTAAAACCTTTTATTGGTACTGTATATTATTATTTATTATTTTAAAACTCCATCAAGCTTCTCTTTTAAAACTTGCGCATTAAATGGTTTAACAATATAGTTATTTACACCAGCTTTAAGTGCCGTAATAACCTCTCCTTTACCACCTTCAGTAGTAATCATAATAATAGGAACTTTTTGATGGTTACCTTCAGATCTAACCTTTTTAACTAGGTCTAAACCATTCATATTAGGCATATTCCAGTCTGTTAAAATAATGTCATATTGACCTTCTGTCAAAAGCTTCCACGCTTTAACTCCATCTTCTGCTTCATCGAAATCTTCTTTTGCAAAACCTAATTGCATAACAACATTACCAATGATTCTTCTCATTGTAGAACTATCATCTACTATCAAAATTTTCATAATTTAACCCTTATCAAAAAACTATATTCAAAATCTATATATTATATTAAATTTGTTTTAAATTTATACTTAATAAATAAAAAATTGCTTAATAGAATTTATCAAAGTTTAAATGTACTTTAAATATAATTATTTAATATTACTTTAATTAAAAGGGATACCATGATAAGAGGTTTATATACTGCAGCAACAGGAATGAATTCTATGCAACATCAAATTGATGTTACATCTAATAATATCTCAAATGTGAATACTTCTGGTTTTAAGAAAGATAGAGCAGAATTTCAAGACTTAATGTACGAAAGTTTAAACTACACAGCGGGTAGAACTTCTCAAAACACAATGAATCCAACAGGAATGGATGTAGGTCTTGGTGTTAGAATCTCTGGTATTCAAAAAGACTTTCTACAAGGTGATCTAAAAAATACTTCAAATCCTCTTGATGTAGCAATAGAAGGAAAAGGTTTTTTTCAAATCACTCAACCAAATGGTGAAATAGCTTATTCAAGAAATGGTCAATTTAAACTTGATGATGAAGGAAATATAGTAAATGGTAATGGTTACCTTTTAGAACCACAAATTACTGTACCAGATAATTTAGTTGACATTTCAATTGGTACAGATGGTATTGTAACCGGTAAAGATCCACAAACTGAAGAAGAAGTAGAGATTGGACAAATTACAATAGCTGACTTTATTAATCCTGCTGGTTTAACACCTGCAGGAGAGTCATTATTTAAAGCAAGTGAAGCATCGGGTGACCCAATTGTTGCAAATCCTACTGAAGACCAATTAGGTGGACTAAGACAAGGAATGATTGAGCTATCAAACGTAAAACTTGTTAATGAAATGGTTGATTTAATTACAGCTCAAAGAGCTTATGAAGCAAACTCTAAAGCAATTACTACAACAGATAGTATGCTTGATACAGTTAATAGATTAAAAAGATAATTATTAGTTTTTTAATTCCATGGATTTAGAAAGATTAAAAAAACTCAGAGAAGAGAACTTTTTAAAACATAAAAAGAAGAAAAGAGAATATTACTTAAAAAGTAAAAATAAAGACTCTTCTTCTGCTAAATATAAAGACTTAAAAAGTATTGACTATTCAGAAGAGTTAAATGATGAAAACTTTTTAAAAAATATGAAACTTATTGCAAAAAAGCAAAAAGGACATATAGATGATAGAAAAGAACAGATCATAAAAAAAATTCAAGACTATAAAAAACAGAAAAAAGATTACTATCAAGAGAATAAAGAAGATAGATTAAACTATGATAAAGAGTATAGAGAGAAGAAAAAAGAAAAACTTCGAGAATATAGAAAAGAATATTACAGAAAAAATAGAGAAAAGATACTAGCAAAACAAAAAGAAAAAAGAAAACTAAATAAAGAGTAGAAAATGGCAGAAAAAACAGACCAAGAGATAATTGAAGAATTAGGTTTAGAACAAGATAATAATCAAACTACTGATACAGATACACTTCAGCCTGTAGATGGTGAAGAAAATTCATCTGCAGATAATCTTTCAGAGGAAAATAACTCTGATACTGAAACAAATGAAGAGTATGATACTAATACTATTGAAAATGAAGACTTAGATGAAGAACCTATTCAAAAGAAAAAACCCAGAGTTTTAAAAATTCTGATTGGTGTAATTGCTGCTTTATCTGTTGTATTAACTTTAGGAACTATTATGTATTTAGCTGGTTTCTTTGATGATGAAGAAAGCAAAGAACCTCAAGCTAAAGCTCAAGCAGTCAAAGTAGAAAAAAAGCCTGAAATCGATATTGATATTGATGATATTGATAAAAATAAATTGAATAAAAAACTTCAAATGCTAACTAAAACTGAAATTTTAAATAAAGAAGAACTAGAAGCCGAAGAGAAAAGAATTCAAGAAGAAGAAAAAAGAAAAGAAGAAGCTAAACAAAAAGCAATAGAAGAAGAAAAGAGAAAAGAAGAAGAAAGAATTGCAAAAGAGAAGGAAGCTTTAGAAAAAGAGAAACAACTTCTTGAAGAAAGACAAATGACTATTAAAAAAGAGCAAGAAGAGTTCTTGAAACTTCAAGAACAAATTAAACAAGAGTTTGAAGCACAAAAAGCTAAAATATTTGAAGAACTGCAAAAAGAAAAAGAGAGTATATCTTCAAAACCTTCAGAAGAAACAACAAAAACAAATGTTGAAAAGATTATTGAAAAAACAATTAGTAAGGAACAGATACCAACAAGTCAAGAAACTGAAGTAACTCAAAATGAAATAGTAGAAGCTAAAGAAGAGATGATTCCTCCTGCACCAAAAGAAGAGACAAATGATATTATGAATGCAAATCTTTTCTTATCATTTATCAATGTAGCTGTTATAAAAGGAGATCTTCATAAATCATACTTAGATAAAGTTGAAAGCTTTGATAAAAAGATTTCTTTATGTAGAGACTCTAAAAATAGAATTGAAATATACTTTGGACCATATGAGTCTACTGTTGAAAGAAACAAAGTATTTAATAGTTTAATGGATAATGGATTTAAAGATGCTTTCTTAGTAGATTTTACAAAAGAAGAGTATCAAAAAAGATGTAATTATTAGAAAACTTTTAAGAGTTTTCTAGTATTACTAATGAGTCTTTAACTTCTATTTTCTTCTTATCAGTATCTACGCTTACAATATAGTTTTCAATATTATAAGGGATTAAAAAAGTTTTTGGAAGACCTTTATCTACTAACTCAGTAGATGTTTTAATTTCTAAGTAATCTTCAATTGGATATCGGTGTATTTCTACAACCTCACCTAAATCTAAATCATTTTCAAATACATGACATGAAACAATATCAAACCAGAAGTGTTCATTCTCTTCTAATTTACAGTCATTCTTTGTTTGTTCCATTGTTACATATAAAAGTTGATTTGTAAGTCTTTTTGCAGTATCTACATCATCGTAAGTCTCAAACTTAACTAAGTCTCTATTTGAATTGTATTCTTCAAGAGTTAATGTAAGTTTTTTGTCTGTAGTAAAGCTTGCGCCTTTTTTGAATTGCTCAGGGAAGTCAGAGTCAATAAAAAGTCTTAAGTGACCTTTTAAGCCTACTGCCTTACCTAATTTAGCAACATAGATTTTATCATTCATGCTAGTTTGACAACACTTGTATTTTGTAAGATACCCCATCTTTGGCTTTACAACCGTTTGCCATAGTTTTTAATGCATTTATCATGTTTCCATTTTTACCGATAAGTTTACCGATATCTGCACTATTAGCATTGATAGTTATCTCTGTAAAAGTTTCATCTACTACATTAGTTGAGATGCTAACATCTTCAGGGTAACTTACTATAAGTTTTGCATAGTTTTCTATAAAATTAGTAATCATGATAAAATCTTATAATAAATTTACTTTTTTTCAGCTAATTTCTTAACTCTCTCAGATGGTTTTGCACCAACACTTAGCCAATAGTTATATCTTTCTTCATCTAATTTTAATACTTTTGGCTCAACTACTGGGTTGTAGTAACCAATTGATTCAATCCAACCTGAATCTCTTCTTTTTCTTGAGTCTGTTACAACGATTCTGTAAAATGGTTTCTTATTTCTACCCATTCTTGTTAATCTAATTACTGTCATTTTTATTCCTTCTGTTTAATTATAGTATTGAATTCTAAACTCCTCTTTTTTCAAAGTAAGTTTACAACTCAATACTATTTAGTTATTACCTATTTAGGTAAGTTAAGTCCTCCTGGACCACCTTGACCTTGCATTTGTTGCATCATGTTTTGTAAACCTTTCATTCCACCTTTAGAAGAAAGTTTTTTAGCCATTTTAGATGCATTTTTAAACTGCTTAAGTATTTTGTTCACTTGCATTTCTGAAAGTCCAGAACCTCTTGAAATTCTTTTCTTTCTACTTGGGTTCATTAAGCTTGGATTTTCTCTCTCTTTTGGAGTCATTGAACCAATTAATGCTTTAATTCTTTTAATCTCATCTGAGTTTTCAAAATCCATATCTTTTATTGGTCCAGCCATTTGAGAAAGACCAGGAATCATTCCAATAATTGACTTCATTGAACCCAATTTACTCATCATTGCAAGTTGGTCTAAAAAGTCATTAAAGTTAAACTCACCCTTTTTAATCTTTTTAGATACTGCTTTTGCTTTCTTTTCATCAATTACAGCAGCAGTTTTTTCAGCTAAACCTTCAATATCCCCTGCACCCATAAGTCTAGATACAATTCTATCAGGGATAAACACTTCAAGGTCTGGCATCTTTTCACCAATACCAATAAATCTTAAAGGAACACCTACTTGATGTGAAATAGAGATTGCAACCCCACCTTTTGTATCACCATCATATTTTGATAATACAACACCATCAATTCCAATTTTTTCTTTGAATGTAGTTGCTGTTTTTGTAGCGTCATGTCCAGTTAAAGAATCTGCAACATAAAAGATTTCATCAGGCTTTACTGCTTCTTTTACATCATATAATTGCTGCATTAACTCTTCATCAATAGCAAGTCGTCCAGCTGTATCTATTAAAAGTACATCATAGTGTTCTTTTTTTGCTTTCTCTTGAGCTGCAAGTGCAATTTTAATTGGATTTGTTTCATTATCATCAAAGTAAATATCAACTTCAATTTGTGCTGCAATTTGTTTTAATTGTTCAACTGCTGCAAGTCTTTGTAAATCACAAGCTGCAACTAAAACTTTTTTCTTTCTAAGTTTTAAGTAGTTTGCTAATTTACCAGTTGTTGTTGTTTTACCAGAACCTTGAAGTCCTGTCATTAAAATAGTTGTTGGAGGAGTAGCAGAGAATACAAAACCTTGATTCCCTTCTGTTGTTAGAATTTTACTAAGCTCACTTTGTAATGCTCTTAAAAATGAGTCTTGACCTATTCCTAATCTTTTTGTTTCTAATTCAACTGCAGTAACAAGTTCTTTTGTAGTTTTGTGGTGAACATCTGATTTTAATAACGACTTTCTAAGTTCTGTTGTTGCTTTTTTAAGTGATGCTGCATCATCTTTATGTCTTATTTTATTAACTGCACTTTTTATTGAACCGGTTATTGAATCAAACAAAATAAACTCCAAACTTTAATAATTTTTGTGGATTATATTGAAAGTATACTTTAAGTTAGTTTAAGAGAGGTATTGTTTTAAGGATTTTTTAAATTTATTATTTTAAAGAAATCCCTATTTTAGGGATTCTTTATTTTCAGAAAGCTTAATTTTTAATTAAAGTCATACACTTTAAATTCTCTTGGTTCCTTTGCTTCAAAGTCATAATCAAATATTTTTGTTCTTTTTGAGTGAAGTAAAACTCTATTTATATTAGCAACAGGTTTTCCATAAATAGTATCTCCAATTATTGGAAGTCCTATATTATTTAGGTGTACACGGATTTGATGTGTTCTTCCTGTATCAATTACAACTTTTACCTTTGATTTATTTCCCTCAACAAACATTGGGTATATAGTTGTTTTTGCTGGTTTACCTTTTTTGCTATCAACTTTTGATTTTGCTTGACCTCTATCTTTTGTTGTTAGAATTGGTTTATCAATCTCTATTTCATCAATTACTTTTCCATCTACAATTGCAACATACTCTTTATATACATTGTTTGCTCTAAACTCTTTAATAGCTTTTTTCTGAAACTCTTCATTTTTTGCAAATAGCATAACACCACTTGTCTCTTTATCAAGTCTATTTAACATAATTGCCTTTGGAAACTTTCTTGCTATTTCATCTGAAGTTAAAAACGCTGGTTTATCAACTGCTAAGATATCATCATCTTGGAAAATTACTTTAACTACTCCAATCTCTTTAACAGTAAATCTTGTATCAGTATCTATCTCACCTCTGGCAATCATTACTTTTTTTCCAGCAGCTTTTACTAAACCTTTATCAATAAGCTCTTTTGCTTTAGAGTTTGAGATTCCTTCTTGTTTTGCAAGAACTTTATATGCTTTATCATATGCCATGTAATTCCTTTATTATTGGCTGTATATCACCTTCTTGTACTAAAGATGATTTTTCTAAATCTTGAGCATTTTCTAATGCTTCTTTTAATTCATTGTCTTCAATTAACTTATAATTTTTAACACACTCAAATAGTGATTTTTGATTAAAAATTCTTTTTCCTGAAATTAACTTACATCCAAAGTAAGCTGGCTCTACAGGGTTATGTCCACCTACATTTGCAAAAGCTCCACCTAAAATTACAATATCAGAAATTGAATAGATATTGTTTAGCTCACCTAATTTGTCTACTAAAATTATATCAGAACTGAAGTCTTCTTTTTGTGAAAATCTATGAAAAGTTAAACTATTTTTTTGTGTAAACTCTTCTATTAACTTTGCAACCTTCTCAAATCTTTCTGGATGTCTAGGAACAATAACTAATTTTCCATACTTTCTATCATAAGAGTTTAGAATTAGTTCTTCTTCTTTCTCATGAGTACTTCCAGCTGTAATTAAAGTATCATTTGGCTTTTCAAAGTTTCTTGATACCTTTGGAAGTTGAGCAAGTTTAATATTTCCTATGACTTTTACATCTTTTGCCCCAAGTTCTAAAAGTCTTTCTTTATCTTCTTTTGTTTGAGCAAAAATTTTATCAATATTTGCAAACACTCTTTTATAAAAAAATGAAAACTTTTTATATGAGTTATAAGATTTATCAGAAATACGTGCATTTATTAAATATGTTTTAGCACCTTTTCTTTTTGCAAACAAAAATAAAAAGTACCAAAGCTCTGCTTCCATTACAACTAAAGCTTTTTGCTTTTTTATCCAAAAGGGTAAAAAGATTTCAAAAGGTAGATATCTAACATTTGAAGTTAAACTACTAGCTTCCTCAAAACCTGTATTAGTTATTACACTAATATTTGTTTCATCAAGTTTCTCAACTAGTGGCTTAATAGCTTTTGCTTCTCCCATAGAACAAACATGAAACCAAATAGAACTTTTTTCAAAGGGCTTATTGTTTCTTAAAAAAAATTTTGCAGGAATTGCTTCTTTGTATTTTTTGTTTTTTGTTTTATAGAGTAAGTAGGGAATTGCCAGTATATAAATTACTAGAGAAACTAGATAATATATAATACTAAAAAGGCTCAAAATTAAGCCTCTTCAGTCTCATTTTCTTTGTAAAGAATTCTTCCACAGTGTGGACAGTTAATGATCTCTTCTGATTTAATAACTTCTGAATAAGTTTTGTCATTGATTTTCATAAAGCACCCATAACACGCTTGGTCTACTACAGGAACTACAGCTGAATCTTTTGCCCATCTTCTAATTTTTTCATAGAAAGTTAAGATTTTATTATCAAATTTCTCTAATAATTCACTTCTTTCTTGATAAACTGCATTTCTTTCTTGGTTGATTTCATCAATTGCATTATCAACTGCAACTTGAATCTCTTTAATTGAATCTTCTTCTTCAGCTAATTTTGCTTGTAATTCTTTTAATTCTTCTTCTTTAGCTGCTGCAATTTCATCTAATCTATCAATCTCTTCATTTGCAAAAGTAATTTGCTCTTTAGCAATTTCTTCTTCTAATTGTAAAGCTTTTACTTCTTTTTCATTTGTAACTTCGTTATGCTTTTTAGAAATCTCTTCTAATTTAGTTTTTAATTCTGCTAAATGAATATTGTTTTTTGTTCTTTTTGATTTTACATCATCAATTTGTGCATAAGCATCATTAATTGAAGTTTTAATTGATTCTGCTACTTCAATAAATGTAGATAACTTTGCTTTTTCATTTTCAATTTTTGGTTCAAACATACTGATAGAACCATCATACTTAGATAGTTTTACTAAATCCTGTAAATACTTATTCAACCGTGTCTCCTTGTGTACAAAACTTAAATGGGTTTTTTGAAGCTGTTATTATAGCTTTTAATTGATTTTTTTTCAAATATTCACTGATAAGTCCCTCTAATAGAGTGCTGAAATACTTTTCACTTTCGTAGTGTCTTATATCAATTAAGGAAATACCTCTTGCTTTGGCTTCCATTGCATCATGATATTTTATATCTCCTGTTAAAAAACAGTCAGCTTGAACTTCATTTATTAGCGACATACCTGCACCAGTTACTAATGCAACTTTTTTTACTTCTTCGTTACATTTTACATATTTTAAATACTCTAATCCTAAACTACTAGAAATCTTTTTAGCAAAGTTTTCAAAACTATCGTTTACATTTGCATAACAAATAAACTCTTCACTATCAATAACTTCTAAATCTAAAACTTCATGTGCTACATATTTGTTTAAGTGAGTTTTATCAATATTAGTGTGCATAGAGATTAAAGCAATATTTTTTCGAATTAATTTTTTTACTAATTTAGAACTATAAGTATCATAGTTTATAGTTCTAAGTGCAGAAAAAATTAAAGGATGATGAGTTATAACTAATGAGTTTTCTTCCATCTCATCAACTATTTCCTCATCTAAATCTATAGAAATATAAACTTGGTTAAACTCATCTTCAAAGTTTCCAATAAGCAGACCTGAATTATCCCATTTTTCTTGTAACTCAAAAGGTGATAATTCATCTAAAAAACTATATATTTCTTTTATTTTCAAAACATTTCCTAGTTAAATAATTCTGGGTTTGTTTCTTTTAAGTTTGCTAATGCTTTTTTAGCAGACTCACTTCCTACTTTTTCTAATCTTTGAACTTCTTGTTCTTTATATAAAACAGCACATCCTTGTGCTAACTCTCTAACTTTAAGAATATAGTTTTGTCTTTCAGTTACAGAAATAGCTTTTCTTGCATCAAGAGTATTAAATGCATGTGAAGCAATCATACACTGATCATATGCTGGTAATGGAAGCCCTGCATCTAAACAAGATTTACACTCATTAAAAGCATCATCAAAGTGTCTAAATAACATCTGCGTATTTGCTATCTCAAAGTTATATTTAGAGAACTCATACTCATCTTCTTTGTGAACATCTGCATAAGTAGTTGTTCCATATTCATTTTTATTCCAAACAATATCAAATACAGAATCAACACCTTGAAGATACATTGCAAGTCTTTCAGTACCATAAGTAATCTCAACTGCAACAGGGTCACAAGGAAGTCCTCCTACTTGTTGGAAATAAGTAAATTGAGTTACTTCCATTCCATCAAGCCAAACTTCCCAACCAAGTCCCCATGCTCCAAGAGTTGGAGATTCCCAGTTATCCTCAACAAATCTAATATCATGTTTAGAAAGGTCTAACCCTAAATACTCTAAAGACTGTAAATACAGATCTTGAATATTGTCTGGACTAGGTTTAATTAAAGTTTGGAACTGATAGTAAGCCCCTAATCTATTTGGGTTTTCTCCATATCTTCCATCTGTTGGTCTTCTACTTGGTGCAACATATGCTGTACTCCAAGGTGTAGAATCTAAACTTCTTAGAAGTGTAGCTGGGTGAAAAGTTCCAGCTCCCGCAGGGATATCATACGGTTGTACAATATTACATCCCTGCTTTGCCCAGAACTCTTGTAACTTTAATAGAATTTCTGAAAATGTTACCATCTATTTTATTCCTAACTCTTTATTAAATTTTTGTTTATTGAAAGTAATAGTTTACTTCAATTAATATACAGGCTTTTTTGTTTGTACTATAAAATTACTTCTATATTTTTAGAAACAGTTTCAACTTTTTTAGATTGAACTATTCTATCTTCTTTTAATTTTACAGCCAACTCTTTATCTGAGATTGCTAAAATTTGCATCGCAAAATATGCAGCGTTTATAGCTCCTGTTTCACCAAGTGTTGCACTACAAACAGGAATTCCTGCTGGTGTGTAAACCGTTGAAAAGGATTCATGAATATCACTACTTTTTGTTTGATGTGATACAACTGGCTTAGTAGTTAAAGAACTAACCATTCCTGCTAAATGAGAAACAACCTTAGAAGCAGTAATAAAAACTACAGCCCCTTTTTTTTCAGCGTCTAAAACATACTTTTCTGTTCTTTTGGGAGATTTAAGGGCAGAAGAAACAATAAGCTCATATTTAACTGCAAACTTTTCAAAAGTTTCAACACAACACTTCATTGTTTCATAGTCAGATTCACTACCCATAATAATAGATACAAACTTCATTTTCTCACCTGTGATTTTTTAAACACGTGATTTTATCAAAGTTTTTCTAATAATTTAATTACTTTGGAAGCTTTAAGCTCTTGCCATCCATCAAAGCGATATAAAAGTAACGATTCATTTTTAAATATAAACTGACTATAGTCTTTTGATTTATCTTTTACATATATTGCTTTAGAGTATTCATACTCTTTTATATCTCTTTTTTGGTCATAATCTGTAAGAACTACAACACTTGGAATAAAAAAGGCATCTGCAACATGATAAGTTGATGTATTAACAGTAAATGCTTTTTCACAATTTGAAACAATATAACAAAAGTCAATAAAACTACTTGAATCATTTGATAAATCAAAATACCTATCATTTTTAAATTTAGGGTCTAACTTTAAAGTAGAAACAAATACATATTCAGGCATCTTTTCTATCATCTTTTTAAGTAGCTTTATTGCAATCTCTTTAGGTATAGATTTAGCTGCATTTGCTGAATATGGATGAAAAAGTAAAACCTTACCTTTTTGTTTTATTGTTCTTATTTTATCTTGTAAGTCTTTTTTAGGTTTGTATGAAGTGAAATTTATTTCATTATATTTTTGTTCGTTTGGAATAGCTTTATAATCAATACCTAACTTATGAAGCCAAGCATCTGTATAGTTTAGTGTTTGATAAAAACTTCTTTTAGTAACAGAACTTGCATCAACAAAAAAATCATAAGAGCAGAACTCTTTAACATCAATTGATAAAGCACTAACTTTATTTACAAAAACTTGATTTGAAAAAATCATTTTATCCCTAGAATAAAACCTATTTTCTGAAGCATTTATATATATATCTAAGCTTACACTTCTAAACTGTTTTGAAAGTTTTTCATAAAAAATTCTAAGGGCAGTACTTGCACAAATCATTTCAGAGATACTTGAACCTAAACTACCTAAAATTAGAACTTTTACATCTTTTTTTAATGTAGCACTAATCTGTTTTTTTAAATCACTTTTCTCTTCATTTAAATAAACTGACTCTACTGAGTTTTCTTCACTTTGTATAGCTATTTTATCTTTATATTTATAGTTTAGATTATTTGTAATATTGTATTCATTGATATTTGTAATACCTAGTTCTCTAGGAAACTGACTTAGGTATCTAACCTTTGCCTCATCAATAATTTTAGCTTTATATTTATTGCCAACACTTGCGAAGACTTTTTTTAAATCGCTAAAGTCTTCTAGTGTTGTTATATAGATAGTTTCATTTAGTAAGTTAGATGGCCCTTTTACTTTTGTATATTTTACTAAAGTTCCATCTGTAGTTTTAATATTTATATTATCTGTAACTCTAAATACTACCATTCTTAACTATTACAAGCACCTTCACAAGAATTGCTTTGTTCTTCTTCATTTTTAACTCTAAGCATCGTTAAATAAGGAAGTTTCCCTGGAAGTTTTATTTTATTAGTGTTTCCACTATGAACAGATTCTAACTCTTTATTTGTTTCTGTTAAAATCTTTTTAAATGATACATAAAATTTACCATCTTCTTTTTTATAGATTTTTCCTATTTCATTTTCTACTTCCTCAATAGGAGTACCTATAGGAGCAAAAATTTCAATCTCATCATTTGGATAAGTTTTATATTTACACATAAAGTGTTCTTCATCTTCTGTAATAAGTCCACTTACCTCATAGCTTCCTTTACTTAAAGCATATTCATGGTTTTGTGTATTTGTTCTATCAAAAGGTCTATGTACTAAATAAGCGTCAGTAAACCCTCTGTTTTTTGTAGTTGCAAGCTCTTCTTGATATTTGTCTGCTTCAAATTTTCCAGCTTCAAAATCATCAATCGCTTTTCTATAAGCATATGCTGTAACTGCAGCATAATACGGAGATTTTGTTCTACCTTCAATCTTAATAGAATCAACTGCACCACTTTCTAAAATTTCATCCACATGAGAAGCTAGGTTCATATCTTTTGCATTAAAGATATATGTTCCCACACCTGGTTCTTCTTCTAGTCTAAATAGTGTACTGTGGTCTTCATTTGCTGCATATAAAGTATATTCAAATCTACAGTCATTTGCACATGAACCTCTGTTTGGTACTCTTCCCATTTGTACAGCAGATACTAAACATCTTCCTGAGTAAGCAAAACACATAGAACCGTGTACAAAAATCTCTATTTCCATCTCTGGTAGATGTTTTTTAATCTCTTGAACATCTTTTAACGATATTTCTCTAGCTGCAATTATTCTTCTAACACCCATATCCCAAAATACTTGAGCATCTAAATAGTTTAATACATTTGCTTGTGTTGATAAATGAATTGGTATTTGAGGGGCAAGCTCTCTACAAAGTCTTACAACTCCTGGAGCTGCTACAATAAATGCATCTGGTTCTAACTCTGCCATTTTAATAATATGTTTTTTTAATAAGTCTATTTGAGAGTTAAAAGGAAAACCATTGATAGTTGCATAAACTTGTTTACCTCTTGCATGGGCATAATCAATACCCTCTTTAAAAGTTTCAAAGCTAAACTCTTTTCCACTTCTGATTCTTAAACTAAAGTGGCTAACACCACCATAAACTGCATCCGCACCATAGGCAAAAGCAATTTTTAATTTCTCTAAATTACCTGCTGGTGAAAGCAATTCTACTTTATTATCTTTTTTCATTATATTCCTTTGTGTTTCCAAGACACTGTTTTTAAAACGTGATTATATCAAAAAATTCTGTAGATTAAAGTTTAAAAAAAATTAGTTAGATTTTATAAGATTTAGATTATGAAGATGAGAAGAGAAGCTTCTTAGAAGCTTTCCCATTCATCATCGTCGTTATTATTTGCAGTAATCGTTTTGTTTGATGAAGTAGAAGTTGGCTCTACTTTTTTAGAAGAATAAGTTTCTCTTACTGCTTGTCTTTTTACAGGTGTCTCTTTTTTAGGTTCTACTGAGATAGCTTCTCTTATTTCAGACTCTTGACTAAAGTTTCTACAATGCTCTACTTTAATATTATCCATCATATCAAATAGACTTTGTGTTGAATCTTCTAGCTTTTTAGAAATCATTTCTAAAGTAGCATTAGATGCACCCTTTGCATTTTCATCGATATACTCTTGTACTGCTTTATGTACATTTTGATGTTCTTCTTTTAGTGAAGTCCAACCAGAGCCTTTAGTGAAATCTTTTCCAGCACTCTCTTGTTCTAAAATCCATCTACCAAAATCACACTCTTTGCAAGTTTTTACTGTCCAAGAACTATTTGAGTTCCCTACTTTTGCAAAATTATCATTCTTGAACTTAATATGGTCATTTTTTAGTTTTGCAATTTCAAATACTAAGTTAATATCACAAATCTCATTCTTTTTGTCTTGATTAAAGTTTGCTCTATCTGCAATCTCAAGCATATTTGTAGATAGCCCTGCAACTTCATTTGCAAGATTACTAATTTGTGTTGAAGACTCAGCATTTCTTTGTGTAGCTTGGTCTAAAGAGTTAACTACATCATTGATTTGAACAATACCTGTTTCTTGCTCTTTACTTGCTCCATTTACATCAGAGATTAATCCAATTGTTTCTGTAACTTTTGAGCTTAAATCAGAATATCCACCAATCATATTATTTGCAATTTGTTTACCTTCATTAGCTTTAGCTGTTGCTCTTTCAACTAACTCTTTAATCTCTTTTGCTGCTTCAGCAGATCTATTTGCTAAATTTCTAACTTCACCAGCAACAACGGCGAAACCTTTTCCTGCTTCACCTGCTGTTGCCGCTTCAACTGCTGCATTTAGTGAAAGAATATTTGTTTGGAAGGCAATCTGGTCAATTACTGTAATTGCTTCATTGATTGAACTAACTTGCACATCAATCTCTTCCATTGCACTTGTTGTTTTAGTAGCTAACTCTTGTCCATCTTGTGCTGACTTATTCAAGTCATTTGCTAAAATAGACATTCTATTTACTTTTTCATTACTAGATTTAATAATCGAAGTAATCTCTTCAACAGCAGCTGCTGTCTCTTCTAATGAAGCTGCTTGTTCATTTGCAGATGTTGATAAAGTAGATGAAGAAGAAGATAAGATATCTGTATCATTATTTAACTTTTCACCTGTTGTTGTAATCATAGATAAGAACTCTGATACTGTTCCTCCAAGTTGTTTTGTACTTGTGAAAATAGAACCAATAATACCATTTGATACAGCATGTTTGCTAGTAGTTTTATAATCAAAATTAGAGTTACCATACTCTATTAAGATTTTATTTATCTCTTCAAGCTTTGTATTAGTTCCTTCAATCATAGAGTTAATTGAAGTTTTTAACTCTTGAATTTGAGGATTTGTTGAACTTGCATTTACTTTATAAACATAGAATCCATTATTAACTTTTTGGATTACATCTTTTACTTCTTCAATTACTACAGCATCTTGCTCCTGTTCATCTTGTAAAGATTTAATATAACTATTAAATGAATCAACAACATTACCAATCTCATCGTTATTTTTCTTCTCAATCATGTCATTGCTATTTGAGTTTTTAAGATTTTCTATTGCATCTCTTAAATTTTCTAATGGATCACCAATTACTTTTTTAACTAAGTATGAATAAACCGCATAAATAATTATTATAGAGATAAAAACAAAGATTAGAATATATATAATAATAGAGTTTATTTCATCATTTGTTCTTTGCTCCATTGCTAAGATACTATCTTCTACATCATCAACATATTCACCAGTACCAATAATCCAATCCCATGGTTCAAATCTTTGTACAAATGAGAACTTTTGCTGAGGAACATCTTTCCCTGGTTTTTCCCACATATACTTAACAAGTCCACCTTCAGATTTGGCATTTGCAACTTTAGACATTTCGTTAAATAGAAGTTTTCCAGCCTTGTCTTTTACTGCTGATAAATCTTTTCCATCAAGAGAAGGTTTAATTGGATGCATAACCATCTTTGGATGAGAATCATTTATCCAGAAATATCCATTATTTCCATATCCCATGTTTTTAATAGCTTGCAGGGCATCTTTCTTAAGATTTGCAGAAACATCAGAAACATACTCTCCTGTTCCAACAACCCAATTAAAAGGTTCAAATAGTTTTACAAAAGATACTTTAGGCTGTGGCTTTTCAAAACCAGGCTTTGGCCATACATAATCAACAAAACCTGCTCCATCTTTT
The DNA here is from genome assembly GCF_004116715.1 of Arcobacter sp. CECT 8989. Classification (NCBI taxonomy): domain Bacteria; kingdom Pseudomonadati; phylum Campylobacterota; class Epsilonproteobacteria; order Campylobacterales; family Arcobacteraceae; genus Arcobacter; species Arcobacter sp. CECT 8989. Next base: position 96,306 of record NZ_PDKE01000008.1, read on the forward strand.
TTTGCTACATCAGCAAAAACTGTGAAAATTTTCTTTCCACCTTTGTCTTTAAATTCAGATAAATCTTTGTTATTTAACTGTGGTTTAATAGGATGCATTACAATAACAGCATCTGTGTCATTTATCCAGAAATATCCAGTCTTTCCATATCTTGTCCCCTCAACGATACTTCTAAGTCTTTGTTTTATTTCCTCTTGAGATACTTTTCCATTTAATCTTTTATATTCTGCTTCTAAAATTGAAAAAAGAAACCCTGTTTGCTTTTTTAGTTCTTCTTGAACTTCAACTTTTACTTTGTCAATAGCTGTTCTTTTATAGTAAGAATCAACTGTTTTCATAGCTAAAGAAACATAGTTTTGCAACTCTTTTTCTTTTTTTAAGTAAGCTTCCTTTCTAAAATTTTCAACGTCCTTCTTAGATAAGCCTTTTATAGAGTAAATAGATTGTACTGCAGTTATCACTGTAACTAATACAATTGCTATTAAGGAAATAAGTAATAATTTCCCTTTAATAGATAATGCGCCCATATTAGTATCCCTTTATATTATTTTGATTTATTTTAGCTTTATAAAATAGAATTTGTCAAGTTAAATAGAGAATTTGTAAAAATTATTTTCATTTTTCTTTATTTATGATAAAATCCAATTTTAATGGAGAAAAAATGATTGGAAAACTATTTAAAAAAACTGCTGATGATTTAATTGAAGAAATTAAGAGTAAAGATTTTAATGAATCAAAAGCAAATTCAATTTTAGAACATATTAATATAAATCATACAAATCAAAACTTACAAAATTTTTTACATATAGCTGCATTAGAAAACAATCATAAAGCTATTGCTTGGCTATTAAAAAATGGAATAAATGTTAGAGATGTTGATGGTGAAGGTCAAACAGCTTTATTAATTGCGTGTAAATATAATTATGTAAAATGTATAGAAGAACTTATAAAATACAATGTTGATGTAAATAGATTAGACTATGATAAAACATCTGCTGTTGAATATATTATTGAAAATAATCTAATTGAAGTTTACAAAAAAATCAAAGATAAAATTACAGATGTAAATAAAAAGAATCATAAAGGGCTAACTCTTTTACAACTTGCAATAAAAAATAAATCAATTGAAATAGTTCAAGACTTACTTGATAATAAAGATTTAAAAAATAAAGAAGATATACTTTTTTTTAATGAAACTTTCTTAGATGAAAAGATTTTTAAACTTCTAATTCCTAGGTTTAGTAAGTTTAGTGTAGAAGATGAGCAACAAAGAAATGCTCTATTTTATATTGTAGAAAATGGAGTTAAGAGTAAAAAACTATTTGCTCCTTTTACTCAAATTGTAGATATAAATCATGAAGATGAAAAAGGTAATAATATTCTACTTCACTTACTTTCTATTGTTTTAGAAAAAGAGTACAAAATAGAGAATGATATAGTAGAAGATTTTGAAGAAGAGTCTAAAGAACTAGAGAACTTAATAGCTATGATTCCTATAGTTGCAAATAGTGGAATTGATTTAGAAACATGCAACTATGCAAATGAAACAGCTATATCTTTGCCTGTAAAATATAAATCTATTAAAGTATTAAATATACTGCTTGAATGTGAGATTGATATAAATATATTAAATAGAGATAGACAAACTGCACTTAGTCAATCAATTATTCAAGACGCAAGTTTTACAGAAATAAATCAAACGCTTATTGATTTTGGGGCAGACCCAAATATAAAAGACAAAGATAATATTACTGCTATTGAAAAGCTGATTGAGGCAATTTTAACTGTTAAAAGTGATAAGAAAGCAAGGTTTCCAGAGATTAGCTCAAATACAGACTATATTACACTATTTGAAGCAGTATTACAAAATACAAATGCAAACCTTACTATGCTTAATTCAAAAAGAGAACCTTACTTCTTTGAAGCACTAAGATATGGAAATTTTGATTTAATCAAGCTTCTAATTAAACATGGAGCAGATATAAACCAAACAGATATGGAAGGTGTGCATGTTCTTTATAAATATATGGAAGAAGGATTAAAAGAAGAGAATGAAGTTAAGAAGAAAAAGTATTATGAAAACCTAGGTACTATTTTACTTCTTGGGGCAAATGTAAATGCAACTGACTCTTTTGGTGGGGTTGTATTACATAAAGCTATTTTGGACTTAGACATTAGTGTTGTTAGAATATTAATGAAAAATGGAGCAAACCTAAAGGCTGTTGATAACAAAGGTCGACATATGCTTCATAATGCTGTATGGAAAAACGACTTAAAGATGTTTAAATATATCTATGCACATTGTCAAGAGCTTTTAAATACTCCTGATAAGTTTGGTGTTTTACCTATAAATTATGCTGCATTCTTAGGATATACAAAAATAGTTTCTGAGATGTTAGAAAAAGGGGCTCATATTAATAACCCTCATAAAAAGACAAAATATATTTTAACTTTCTTAAAAAAGTTCCATGGTAACTTACCAAAGGTTTTAGAAGGAACAAAAGACCCTATCAAAAAAGAGAAAGTTACTAAACTTATCTCAAATATGAAAAAAGAGTTTGAGGTTTCTTCTTAAACTCTTTTTTCTAAAAGATTCTTTGCAAAAGTGTATGCATCTTCTGTTATATCTGCACCACTAATCATTCTTGCTATTTCATCTACCCTTGACTTATCATCAAGTTTTTTCACAGTAGAAACTCCATCTTTTTTATCTACTAAAAAGTGAATATCTGCTGTTGATGTTAACTGTGGTTGATGAGAGATTGCAAATATTTGATAGTTCTCTGATAATTTTTCTAAAACTGTTGCAATAGCTGAACTCTCTTTACCACTTAAGTTAGCATCTATTTCATCTAAAAACAAAATTCCATTGTTTACTATTTCAAACTCACTTATTGAAGTAAGCAGAGCAAGTCTTAATCTATTAAACTCACCACTACTGATAGTATCAAGGTTAACTCCATTTAGTTCAAAGATAACTTCATCTATTCCAGTTTGGTCTAACTCTTTTTTCTCTAAAGTTATAGTTGCATTTGAAAGATATAAATATTTTAAATAGTGATTTATTTTTTTAACTAAAACTACTACTGTTTCTTTTCTATATGAAGAAATTTTTTCAACTAATACTGAAATACTCTCTTCTAGTTTTTTTAAGTTCTTTTCTAAAATAGATTTTTCAAAAGATATATTTTCATAGCCATCTAACTCTTTTTGTTTCTCTTCTTTGTAAGCTATTGCTTCTTCTATAGAACCAAACCTTTTTTGTAGACCTGAAAGCTTTTCTAGTCTATCTAAAACTGTTTCAATATCTAACTCTTCTAACTCATAAAGTGAGTCATTAAACTTTTCAAAGATATTATTTAATTCATTTAAACTCTCATCAAAAAAACTTGAATCCTCATCAAGTAATTCTAAAGCACTATTCACATGAGAAGTATAATCAAAAATAGGACTAGCTAGTTTTATTGCCTCTTCTATTTTCTCTTTTCGTGATAGTTTCTTTTTTATTGAGTCTAACTCTTCAAACTCATCAACTTTTGGATTAATGCTTTCTATCTTTTCAATTTCAAACTTTGCAAACTCTTTTAAGTCTTCTAATTTTAGTTCATCTTCTTTTATCTTTGCAAGCTCTTTTCTTGTTTTTTCTAACTCTTTGAACTCTTCATCAAACTGCTCTTTTAAAGCTTTAAACTCTTTATTATTTTTTGCACATAATGAGTCTAAAAAAGCAATCAATTTTTTACTATCAAAATCACTTGTATCTTTTAGGTGTAAATGCTTAATAAGTTTTTTTGAAAAGCCATTTAAGTTCTTTTTTGAAATACTTTGCGCATTTAAAAAGAATCTTACTTTATCTTTTTTAATCTGTTTTATGATGATATCATCATCTTTTTCTATATCATAAGATTCATCTTCTATTTTTGAATTAACAAGAGATACTTCCCCAAGACTTGGCTTACTATCAGTTATAGCAAATAAAGATAAAATTGATTGCATCAATACAGATTTACCTGCTCCTGAAGGTCCTGTAAAAACTACAAGCCCTTTATCAAGTTCCATCTCTACTTCTTTAAACGATAAGAAATCTTTTAAATAAATTCTTTCTATCATAAATTAATTACCCCACTGTAATTTATCATTTAAAACTTCAAAGAAATTTCTTTTTGTTCTATGAATAAGTTTTGCTTTTTGATGTGCAATAGTTACTTTTACTACAGTATTATTTTCAACTTCATAAGTGTCTTGTCCATCTATTAATAAAACTGCACCTTGCTCATCTTTTATTTTAAACTCTATTTCTATATCTGCTGGCATTACTAATGGCCTTTGAGTAAGACTATGAGGTGCAACAGGTGTGATAATAAAAGCCTCAGTCAAAGGATAAACAACTGGTCCTCCAACTGATAGATTATATGCAGTTGAACCTGTAGGAGTTGAAATTATCACTCCATCTCCATAATAGTTATTAAAAGAAGCACCATCAATCTTTGCTTTGATTTTAATCATTGAAGATACAGTTTTTCTCGAAATAACAATATCATTAAAAGCAACAAAAGTTTTATCATTTACTTGACACTCTACAAGCATTCTATTGTCAATTCTATAGTTATCATTAAAGAAGTCTATTAAAAATTTTGGTAGTTCCTCATAAACAATATCAGTTAAAAAACCTAAAGTTCCCATATGAACTCCAAGGATTGGAATATCATATTTAAATGAGTTTCTAACAACTGATAATAAGGTACCATCTCCACCAACAGATACTAAAAAATCTACATTTTTACATAAATCTTCAAGGGAATGTCCATTGTTTAGATTAATCATTTTAGAACTTTTTTCTTCTAAAAATGTCTCTATATTATGAGCTTTAAAATAGTCAACTATTTCTAAATACTCTTTTTTGATTTCTGGTGATTCTGGTTTTAAGATAATCCCTGCTTTACTTTTTCTTTCAAGCTTTTTTGCACTTCTTGTAAGTTTCAAATATTTATCCTATTTGATTATATAATTTGTAAGATTTTATCTAATTAAAAGTTAAAAAGCAGTGGGTATAAAAAAAGCTCAAGCCGAAGCTTGAGCTTTTTTATTATTGTAAAAAACAAATAGTTAACTATTTAAAGTTAATACTATCCATTTCTCTTAGAGATGATTTCTTCAGAAACATTCTTTGGAACTTCAGCATAGTTATCAAATAACATACCATAAGTTGCTCTACCTTGAGACATAGATCTTAAGTCAGTAGAGTATCCGAACATTTCAGATAATGGAATCATTGCAGTAACTAGTTTAACACCAGCTCTTTCATCCATAGATTGAACTTGTCCTCTTCTTTTGTTAACGTCACCGATAACATCTCCCATATATTCTTCAGGAGTTTCGATTTCAACTTTCATCATTGGCTCTAAGATAACAGCTTGTGCAGCTGCACTTCTACAACCTTGTTTGAATCCCATAGAAGCAGCTAATTTAAACGCCATTTCAGATGAGTCAACGTCGTGGTAAGAACCATCATAAAGTGTAACTTCAATGTTAACCATTGGATAACCTGCAAGGATACCACCAGCCATTGCTTCTTCACAACCTTTTTGTACAGCTGGAACGTACTCTTTTGGTACAACCCCACCTTTAATTTCGTTGTGGAATAAGAAGTTATCTTCAGAATCTGATGGAAGTGGCTTAATGTCAAGATAAACGTGACCATATTGACCTTTACCACCAGATTGTTTAGCATATTTGTACTCTTGCTTAACAGCATTTTTAATAGTTTCTCTATAAGCAACTTGTGGAGCACCTACTTCAGCTTCAACTTTGAATTCTCTTTTCATTCTATCTACAAGAATCTCAAGGTGTAACTCACCCATTCCTGAAATAATAGTTTGTCCAGACTCTTCATCAGTATTTACTCTGAATGATGGATCCTCTTCTGCTAATTTTCCTAAAGCAATACCCATTTTTTCTTGGTCAGCTTTAGTTTTTGGCTCAACTGCAACAGAGATAACTGGCTCTGGGAATTCCATTCTTTCTAAGATAACTGGATCTTTGTCAGAAGCTAAAGTATCACCTGTAATTGTAGTTTTAAGACCAACTACTGCACCAATTTCACCAGCATAAAGTTCTGAAACTTCTTCTCTGTTATTTGCGTGCATTTTAAGTAATCTTCCGATTCTCTCTTTTTTCATTTTAGTTGAGTTCATTACATAAGTACCAGACTCTAATTGTCCTCTATATACTCTTGTAAATGTTAATTGTCCAACAAATGGGTCAGTCATAATTTTGAATGCTAATGCCGCAACTTCACCATCATCAGTTGAAGGAACGATAACAGCTTCACCATCTTGAGTTTCACCTTTAATATCAGCAACCTCAGTTGGTGCTGGTAAATACATTGCAACAGCGTCAAGTAAAGTTTGAACACCTTTGTTTTTAAATGCAGTACCACAAGTCATTGGAGTAATAGCCATAGCTAAAGTTTGAGCTTTAAGACCAGCAACGATTTCTTCTTCTGATAATTCACCTTCTTCAAAGTATTTTTCCATTAACTCTTCTGAAGACTCAGCAGCAGCTTCAATCATTTTTTCTCTGTATTCTTCTGCTTGATCTAATAATTCAGCTGGAATTTCTTCTTCTGAATATGCAGAACCCATTGCAGCATCATCATCCCAAACAATAGCTTTCATTTTAACTAAATCAACTACACCTCTGAAGTTTTCTTCAGCTCCAATAGGAATTTGAATTGGAACAGGATTAGCTTTTAATCTCTCTCCAACTTGTTTCTCAACATTGAAGAAATCTGCACCAGTTCTATCCATTTTGTTAACAAAAATCATTCTTGGAACACCGTACTTGTTAGCTTGTCTCCAAACTGTTTCAGATTGTGGTTGAACCCCACCAACTGAACAGAATACAGCTACAGCACCATCAAGAACTCTCATAGATCTCTCAACTTCGATTGTGAAGTCAACGTGACCCGGAGTGTCAATGATGTTAATTTGTAGTTGTTCGTTTGTTTTTGGGTGAGGCCAGTTACAAGTTGTAGCAGCAGAAGTAATTGTAATACCTCTTTCTTGCTCTTGCTCCATCCAGTCCATAGTTGCAGCACCCTCGTGAACCTCACCAATTTTGTGAGATACACCAGTATAGAATAAGATTCTTTCTGTTGTTGTTGTTTTTCCTGCATCAATGTGAGCAGCAATACCAATGTTTCTAACTCTGTTAAGTGGTGTTTTTCTAGCCATGAATAATTCCTACCATCTGTAGTGAGCAAATGCTTTGTTAGCTTCTGCCATTCTATGCATATCTTCTTTCTTCTTGAATGATGCACCTCTTTCATTAGCAGCTTCGAATAACTCGTTTGCTAATCTCTCAACCATAGTTCTTTCGTTTCTTTTTCTTGCAGCATCAACTAACCATCTTAATGCTAAAGTTTGTCTTCTTACAGCTCTAACTTCAACAGGAACTTGGTAAGTAGCTCCACCAACTCTTCTAGATTTAACTTCTAAAAGTGGTTTAACATTTTCAATTGCTTTTTCAAATAATTCAATACCAGCTTCTTCACCTCTAGCATCTAAGTTTGCAATTGCACCATACATAATTTTTTGCGCAGTAGATTTTTTACCATCTAACATTACAGTATTAATAAATTTTGTGATCACTTTACTATTGTAGATAGGATCAGCCATTACTTCTCTAACAGGAGCTTTTCTTCTTCTCATTATCTTATCCTTCTACTTATTTCTTTGGCTTTTTAGTACCATATTTAGATCTTGCAACAGTTCTGTTTGCAACACCAGCAGTATCTAAAGCACCTCTAACGATGTGATACTTAACACCAGGTAAATCCTTAACTCTTCCCCCTCTAACTAATACGATAGAGTGTTCTTGTAAGTTGTGACCCTCACCACCGATATATGAGATAACCTCAAATCCAGTTGTTAATCTAACTTTTGCAACTTTTCTTAAAGCCGAGTTAGGTTTCTTTGGTGTAGTTGTATATACTCTTGTACATACTCCTCTTCTTTGTGGACATTTGTCTAAAGCTGGTGATTTAGATTTTTTAATCACCTTTTTTCGCTCTTTTCTAACAAGTTGATTGATAGTAGGCATTTCTTTCCTTATAAAATTTGGTTTGAGCTTTAAAGCGGCTCATGCTTCTCGTCTACTTTGACATATGTTAAGCTACATAATCAAAACGATACTACCATTCTAGGAAACGTTGAGTTTTCTAAAAAAGTCATGGATTATACTTAAGTTAACCTTAAATTAGACTTAGCTTAAACTTTATGCCTTTTGAATTATATGCTAGAAGTATTTCATATAAATTACATATAAAAATGTTAATATTTCAAAAATAAAGAGATTTTATGACTATATTAAATTACAAAAAAATAGGTACTGGTGATATTCCTATTATAGTTTTACATGAGCTTATGGGTTCTTGTGCAAACTATGAATCAATATTTCCATATCTAGATACTACAAAATTCACATACTATTTTACTGACCTTAGAGGTTATGGCTTATCAAAAGATTATAAAGGCGAGTATTCATGCAATGAAGCTTCTAATGATGTAAAGAACCTCATCACTCATTTAAACCTTAGTTCTGTACATATTATTGCTCACTCTATGTCAACAATGATAGCTCAAAAACTTGCTTTACTAGACACTAGAGTTAAACAACTAATTTTAATCACTCCTATTTCAGCAGCTGGTATAAAAATGAAACCAGATGCACAAGCAAAACTACTTGAAAGTATGAAAAAAAATGAAAATCTAATCGAACATGTAGTTGAAAGTGCAAGTAAAAGATATAACCAAGCTTGGAAAGACTATAGAATTAAGATGGGGTATGAAGCTTCAACTTTAGAAGCTAGAACTGGATATATGACTATGTATCTTACAACTGATTTTATAGAAGAAGTAAAAGATATAAAAGTGCCTATAAAAATAATTGTAGGGCATCACGACTTACCTGCTTTTCATAAAAACAATGTAAAAAAACAGTTTGATGGGTATTATAATGATTTTGAGATAATTGAGTGTATGGAAGCAGGACACTATCCTATGATAGAGTGTCCTATATATTTTGCTACAAAAGTAGAAGAGTTTGTTTTAAAAATATAAATTAAAGTTTTGAAGATAAAAACCCATTAAACTCATAAAAGGAAGTCTTATTATTATGACCTCCTTTTTCTACTAATTTCAAAGAAGAGTTCTTAAGTATTTTTGCTGTTTGCTCTACTGCTTGATATGGAACTTCTGTATCATCTTTTGCATGGTGTAAATATACTTTGGTCTTTACATCTCTTATAGAAAAGCCCCAAGCTTTGCTTTGAAGTTTTACTTCTTGACCTAAAGCTTTATTCTCATTACTAAGAGTATCTTTATATCTATGGCTTTTTTTAAACTCTTCATCAAAGATTTCATTGTAAAAGTTAAACATAAAATCACCATTTTGTTTATTGCTTTGTTTAGCAAAGAACTCATAAAATCTTTTTATCTGCTCATAGTTTCCATAACACTTGATAACTTCTTCTTCATTAACTGCAGCCATTGAACTATATACAAAAATGTTTTTTATTCTATTTGAAATCAAAGTATCCAAACAATAACAGTGTAATGCCCCAGCAGAAGTTCCTAAAAGTGAAAATTCTTCTACTTCTAAAGTATCAAGAAGTTTGATTATAATATTTGCATATTCAAGGTAGTTTTCTAACTCTTTATATGTTGAGTTTCCATAACCAACACGGCTTATAACTATTAGTCTTGTCTTTTTTTCTTCATAAAACTTTGCTAACGCATCTTGTTTTATAGTTCCAAAAGTTCCATAAAGCATAACAAGAGTTTTAGAAAAAGAGCTGTTATAATCACTATATTCTAAAAAATGGTCTTTTTCATATTCAAACTTTCTAATAGACAAAACAAACCTTTATTTTAAAGAATATCTTTTAGGAATAAAATACATTACCGTCTCATATATTCCTTCCATATAGTGTCTTAAATAAATATCATACTCAGAACAGATATTTAATATTATCTCTGGAACTTTATACCAGTCTTGAGCCTTATGATAGATACAAACAGCTAAGATAGGTTGATATTCTTTGATAGTATTTGTAGCTCCTATTAGTGCATCTTGTTCTGCACCTTCAATATCTAGTTTAATAAAGTCAACTTTTTGCTGGATAAGATTATCTATAGTATCTATATTTAAAGCTTGGTAATCATGCTCTCCATGATGTTTTATATTACTGTTCTCTTCACTTACTAATTTCTCTTTTCCTAAACCGCAGTTTATAAACTCGATTCTTTCATGGCTTCCAAAATCTCTTTTGGCAATATTTATATGAAGTTCATTTGGTTCTACGCAGTATATTTTTTTATAGTCAGGAAAGTTTTTTATTATAGAAGGAAGAGTATCTCCAACATAAGAGCCACCATCTAAGAATACTATCTCTTTTATATCTGGAATCAACTCTTTATCAAAGTACTGTTCTTCATGGTTATTTGTAAAGCCTTCCATAAACTCTAAATCAAAACTTATTTTAAAGTTTACAACTTTTGTAAAAACCTCTTTTGATTTTTCATCACATAAAGAAGAGTATACTTTTTCATATTTTGATTTATTGTTTTTATAGTCTTCTTCAAAGTCACAGATAAAAGGAGGTTCTTTTAAATCAAAGTTTGAGTACTTATAAAAACTAAGATAGTTTATATTTTCAAAGCCTCTTTTATCAAGCCCTTCTTTTACTTCTAAAGGACTTCCAGTAGAAACAGAAAGAATAAGTGCCTCTTTAGGAACATCTTCTATTTTATAGATAGACTTTTTTCTTGAGCTTTGCACCCTTGTAAAGTCATCAATTACACCATCTACTTCCACATACTTTTGAATAGATTTTGTAAATTTATTAATTCCTAAGATAAACTTTTTTCTAGTTGAAAAGATAAACTCTTCTACTAGCTGTTTATCTTTTGTATTAATATAGTTTTCATCAATAAGATTTTTCATAGAACTAGTTAATTAATGCTTTTAAACTCTTTATTGTAAATAACCTAAGGCTCTCATTTTTTTGAGCTTTAAGTTCGTTTGTAAAACCACTCTTTGAAAATAAAACCACATAATCAGGAATAAGCTCTAACTCTAAACAAAGCTCTTTTAGTTTGTTAATCTCATTACTTTTCATTTTTGAGTTTGTATATTTACAAAGTCCAACTATAACTTTTCCACTAATAGTTTGGGCTAAAAGATCTATTTCTCTTTTTTCATCATCCCAATATCTTCCTATCTCTTCTATCTCATCATCTGAAAAAATCTCTTTTATATACTCATGGCATAACTGTTCAAAAATAAAGTCCATAAACTCTGCTTGATAATTATCAAACTTCTTGAAACACTCATCATAATTCTCTCTTGCTATTCCTTTATATAAAGGAGAAACAAAAGCAAACCAAAATCTTAAAAATGGTGTTGTAAAAAGAAGTTTATCAGCAGATTCATTCTCTTCAAATTGATTTGTTAAAAAGTCCATTGAAGTCTCTTCAGTAATAAACTGTAAATCTTCTAAATCATCAATACAATCAATTGCTTCTTCATAATCTAAATCAGCTCTTTTAAAAGCACTATTGATTCTTCTATCACCTAAAGAAATCCCTGTTAAAATCTTATGAAAAAGTGATGAGTTTTTAGTTTTCTTCTCAATATAGTCATGTATCTCATAATATTCATCTAAAATATGTCTGATAATCAAAGTTCGTAGAGGTTTTGTTAAATCAAGTTTAACATCTAGTCCACCAAATACTGCAAAATAGTTTACTGCTGTTTGCATGTCCTTTGGTTTATTTGTTTCACAAAAGTCTTGAAACTGTTCAATTAGAGTTTTATTAGTTAATATAATAATAAAGCCTTTTTTAAATTTTTTAATTACCGTATTATATCAGATAAATGACATATTATTTTGCTAAAATTATAAAAGATATTTATATTACAAAGTATTCTCTATGAAAAAACATCTACTTGAACAATCAGTTATATTTTTTAGTGTATTAAAATGGGTGCTTCTATCTTCTGCGATTGGAGCTATAATTGGAGCTATAGTTACATTTTTTTTAAATGTTATCCACGAATCAGATAACCTAAAAGAGTTCCTGCCCTTCCCTTCATACTTCTTATTACCCTTTGGTTTAGTTATTACTGTATTTCTTATTAGAACTTATGCGCCAAGTGCTTCAGGTCATGGAACAGAAAAGATTATTGAAGCTGTACATAAAAAAGAAGGGAAAATAGATTTTGCAGTTATTCCTATAAAACTTGTTGCAACTGTTATTACAATCTTCACTGGTGGTTCTGTAGGTAAAGAGGGACCAGGAGCTCAAATTGGTGCAGGTGCTGCTTCTTTTATCTCAAAGCTTGCCAAGTTTTCTGCAAAAGATAGAAAGAAACTTGTAATCTGTGGGATTAGTGCAGGTTTTGCTTCAGTATTTGGAACGCCTATTTCTGGTGCAATTTTTGGTATTGAAGTACTTATTGTTGGTATTATTATGTATGATGTTTTATTACCATCATTTATTGCAGGTTTTGCAGCTTATACAACTGCTAAACTATTAGGAGTTCATTATACTTACTATTTCATGGACTTTATTCCTTTTGATATAACACTTATTTTACAAGTTGCAGTTGCTGGTGTATTTTTTGGTTTGGTTTCATATATGTTTATTATATTTATCAAACAAGCTGAAGTAACTATTGGAGCAATAAAATTAAACCCTTATTTAAAAGCCTTTATTGCTGGTGTTTTTCTTGTAGCTTTATCATTTTTTATTGGAGACCAGTTCTTTGGTTTGGGTCTTGATACTATTTCAAAACTATTTTTCTCAAATCCTGAACTTATAGAAGATATTCCTTGGTATTCTTTTATTGCTAAGACTTTATACACCTCTGTGACTTTAGGAGCAGGAGGAAGTGGTGGAGTTATCACTCCAATATTTTATGTGGGAGCTACAAGTGGACACTTCTTTGGAACACTAGTTGGAGACAATTTAGCACTGTTTGCAGCACTTGGATTTACAAGTGTTTTAGCAGGAGCTACTAATGCTCCTATTGCAGCAACTATTATGGCAGTTGAACTTTTTGGAGTTGATATTGCTCATTATGCAGCTATTAGTGCAGTAATTACCTTCTTACTTACAGGACATAGAAGTGTATTCCCTTCTCAGATTTTAAAGTTCTCAAAATCAGATATGCTAAATATTGATTTTGGAGATAATATAGAACAAAGCAAAATAGATCTAAGTACTAAAAGTAGAACAAAGGTTGAAGACTTTAAAAAGAAATTTAACTGGAGAACAAAAAAATAGATGAACCTAAGATTTGCAACATTTAACCTTTTTCAGTTTTGTGCTCCTCCATTCTCATACTACACAAAAAAAGAGAAGTTTAATCAAGATAAGTGGAATAAAAAAACAGCTTGGATAAAAGAACAAATCACTAAAATGAATTGTGATGTTATAGGTTTCCAAGAAGTATTTTCAAGTAAAGAATTAGAAGAACTTACAAAAGAGTTAGGTTTTGAGTACTTTGTAACTGTTGATGAACCAAGAATTAGTAAAACACATCCAAATATTTATACAAGTACAACTTTAGCTCTTGCTTCAAAATATCCAATAAAAAAAATCTCAGAAGTAAAAGCAAATGGATACAGTCTAAAAAAGTACAACTTCAAAGGAACATTTAGATTTTCAAGAGTTCCAATAAAAGCTTTAATAGAGTTTCCAAACAATTTAGAAATAACAGTTTATGTTAACCATTTTAAATCAAATAGACTAAATGAGTTTGAATATATTTTTACAAAAAAAGATACACTAAAGAATAAAAAAGAGAAAGTAAAAGAGGCTTTAGAAAAAGATTACTCCCCTGCTTTAAAACAAAGACTTTGTGAAACTTCATCTTTATATTATGATTTTAAAAGAACAAAAACGCCTATTGTTTGTCTTTGTGATTTAAATGATAAAGAGTTTTCATTAAGTATTGATGCCCTTACAAATAGAGCTTACCATGAAGACTTAGATAGAAACTTCAATCTACTTCATGATGCTTACTATTTATATGACAAAAAAGTTTATAATCCACATCCAGAACAAAAAGAGATTAAAAGAACTCCTACAAGTTACTATCAATCATATGGAAATGTTATTGACTATATTTTTGTTTCAAAAGAGTTTGATAAAAGATTTAAAAAACATCTTGGGAAAATAAACTCTTATGAAGTTTTTGATAAACACTTACAAGAGAAGCAAGATGGTAGTTTAATTCAAAGTGACCATGCTCCTGTAGTTTGTGAGATCACTTTAAACTCTTAAGCTAGTATATCAAGATAGGCTACTTTTACTAGCTTTTTGATTGTTTTTTAGTAAAGTTGATAAGTGAATTTGCTCTTGTCTATTTATAATCTCACCTTTTAAAAGTTCACCTAAAATAGCTCCAGTACTTCTTTCTAACTTTGAAGCTATAATAGTTATATTTGTATCTTTCTTAAATAGGCTTTTTAGTTTTATTCTATCTTCTAAACTCCATTTTAGACCACTTTTTTTAGCTTTACCACTCTCAAGATTCTTTTGTTCTTTAAGTTTTTGAACCTCATCATAATCCATTTTTGAAACTGCTTTTTTCTCATCACCTTTTTCAAAACTATCTTTTGCTTCATCAATTTTTGTGTCAATTAGTTTTTCAAGTTTTGAACTCATAAGATAGTGAAAGTTTTCACTATCTTTTACAAGGCTCTTCTTTGCTCTTGTAAGTGCTACATAAAAAAGATTGAACTCATCTATTAACTCTTGATTTGATAGTTTTTCTAACTCTTCTTTAAACTGTTTTAGACTATCACAACCTAAATCAAAAATAAGCTCTGCAAAGTTTGGAAAATCATCTGCAACAATTACACTATCCCACTCTAAACCCTTTGCAGTATGAGCTGTAGTTAAAAATAAAATTTCTTCTACTCTTTTTTCAAAGTTATTCATCTTTCTATTTTGCCATGCTTTATAGAACTTAATAGCTATCTCTTTAAATTCAAAAATTCGCTCACTATACTCTTTTACTACTTTGATTGCTGTTCTTAACTCAAAATCATCAACCTCTTTTGCATAAGAAGCTAACTCTTCTTCATCTTTAAAACCTTTTAAAAACTGGTTTCTTCTAATTTGGTCACTTTCATTATTTAGTAAATAATAGACTTCAATACTAAGATTAAATATCTCTTCTGGATTTCTTACAGTTACAAAAGGATTTCTTTGTTCTATTCTTTTTGAAATAACAGAGATAAGTTGAGCATTTGTTCTTGATACATAGCCATGACTTTTTATCTCTTTTGTTTTTGAGTTTGGATTTAAGTGAGATTGAATACTTACTTTTTCATTTTTAAAAGTTTGTAAAAGAGTATTTGCATAAGAAGCAATCTCTTCGTTGAATCTAAAACTTTGAGATAAGAAAAGTTCTTTATCACAAGAGATTTTATCAAGGGCATTTTTACTTCCCCTAAAAGAATAAATCTGCTGATGTCTATCTCCAACATATACTTTAACCTTAGAACTAAGTGCTTCAAAAATACCTAAAGTCACTTCATTTGTATCTTGTGCCTCATCAAGCATCACAATATCATACTCAAATTGAGGGATTTGCTCTTTTGATATAAGAAGATAGTAATACTTTAAATAAAAACTATGAGTAGGTTTTAAAACACCAATTAGCATTTGGTCAAACATCTTTTTTGCAGTTTTATGCTCAGTGTCATCTTTTGAGATTTCATTTTGAGTATTATTACAAAAATTTTCAAATATTCTTAGTGCACTAACTGCTTGTGTGTATGGTATTTCAAACTCATTTGCGATATCAATTGCACGATAATTTACAAGTGAGTTTAAATCTATTTGTGTATATTTTTTGATTGCAGAGTACGCAAGTCCGTGAGTTGTTTTTACATTTGTATTATTTGGGAAAATTGAGCTTGCTTCATTTTTAATTGCACTATTAAATGCTAGGTATAAAATCTTTTTATCACTATACTCATTTGCAACCTCTTTTAAAGTAGTTGTTTTACCCGTACCTGCGAAGGCATTTATCTTTATGTTTTTATTTCTACTAACAGCTTTTATAATATCTTTTTGTTCTTTGGTTAAATTCATAAAGGAATAGTATCTAAATATTTACAAGAGTAAATAAAGTATTACATTTTGCAATTTTGTAAAAATGCATTTAAAGAGTTTGCAAACTTCTGTGCATCTTTTTGAGTAAAGGCACTTGGTCCTTTTGTTATTTCACCACTATCACGTATCTCTTGCATTAGGTTTCTAACTGCTAGACACTCTTTTATATTATCTTCTGTGTACTCTAAACCTCTGTGGTCTATTGCATGGGCTTGTTTTTCAATAGTTCTAGAAGCTAAGGGAATATCAGCAGTAATAACTAAATCACCTTCTTGTAAAAGCTCAACTATTTTGTTATCAGCTTCATCAGCGCCTTGGTCTACTACCATATAAGTGATATTTGAAGATTTACCAATATTGATTTTTTTGTTTGCTATTACAAGAGTTTTTAAACCTAACTTTTCTATTGCTCTTAAAAGAATAGGTTTTAAAAGGTTAGGAAAAGCATCACCATCTACATATAAAGTCATTATAAAATCTCTTTTACTCTTCCTACTTGTCCATCTTCTAACTGAACTTTTATTCCATGTGGGTGATATGAAGAGTTTGTTAAAAGCTTTTTTACTACACCTTGTGTAAGTTTATTTGTTCTTTGATCTTTTTTCAAAACGATATTAACTTTTAATCCTATGTCAATATCGTCTCTTTCTTTTGGGTCTCTTATCATCTATTTAGCTTCGTAAGCTAAAGCTTTTTTAGCCTCATCTAAATGGTAAAAGAAAAATGCTTTAAAAGCAAAAGTTACTTTAGTTTTCTTTTCAACACTTGTATCTAAGATAGGAAAAGAGAAAGACTCACCTGAATCTTTTGATTCAAAAGTCACAGTAGTTGGCTTTAAAGTTTTAATCATATTCATTACAACTTTATACTCTTTTGGGTTGATTCCATCTAACATATCACCAACTTTTTCTTCTCTTCTTATTGAGTCAAAAAGCGTTGTAAAAGTATCTTTGAATAAAGATTTGCTTAATGAAATTCTTACTTTACTTGTATGAAAAGCACCACTTTTATTTAATAAAGGGTTTGGTTTAATATCTCTTATCTCTTCTAATGCAGTTAAAAAAAAGTTCTTCCCACCTAAAGTTTCACAATACTCTTTAAACTGAGAGCTTAACTCTTCTTTTGTTTTAGTATCTAATTTATTAAAATCCATGATTGTCCTATGTAATATATTAGCGTAAGTATATCTAAAATTCTTAGCAATTAATTTGCTAATTGATTTTTTCTAAAGAGTTTTCTTTTAATCTATAAATTGTAGGAGCTAGACTTTCAATAAATGATTTATGATGAGAAACTATTATCATTGATTTTTTTATACTGTTCAAAATATTTACTATTTTCTTTTCTGCCTCTTCATCTAAAGCATTTGTAGGTTCATCAAGTAATAAAATCTTTGGTTTAGTAATTAAAATACTAGCAAGGGCTACTATTTTTTGTTCACCTCCGCTTAAATCATAAATAGTTCTATTTTCTAAATGCTCAATCTCTAACTCTTTTAAAATCTCAAAAGCTTTGCTATAAGCTTCATCTTTTTTTATCCCCTTTGCTCTTAGATTAAACATTACATCTTCAATTACTGTAGGACATAAAAAAAAGTCATTTACATCTTGAGGTAAGTATCCAATATCAGACCTATATTTTCTAAAGTCTTTTAGTTTTTCCATTTTATCATGGAATAAAAATACCTCACCCTCTTTTGGTTTTATAAGTCCTGCAACAATTTTTAAAAAAGAGCTCTTACCACTTCCATTTGAACCAACAATTGCTATTTTTTCTTCATGGGAAACATTTAAAGTAATATCTTGAAAAAGTACTCTTTCATTTATCTCATAGGATACATTTTTTACATTTATTGAGCAACTCATACAATAAACCTTTTTATATAAATAAGTGTGATTAAGAATATTAGTATTAAATCATAATAAGAGATTTTAATGGTATTTATAAGGTATATTCTACCATGAAAACCTCTTAGGTTAAAAGTTTGCTCTAAAGCTTGGGCTTTTCTTATAGATTTAACAAAAATATGTCCAAATAGATTTCCATAAGTTTCGTATGCAAAAAGTGAAGAGTTAGCTTTAAAACCTCTAGCCTTTAAAGTCTGTCTTATTGTTTTTAATTCATCACTTAAAACTTGTATCATTTTTAGAGTAAAGTATATTGAACTAACAACTCTTTTTGGAAATCTCAAATCATTTAAAGCTCTTACAATATCATAACCACTAGAACGAAAGAATAATGCAATATTAAAAGCTATAATCATATTTGTTCGTAAGTAGATATTTAAGGCTTCTTCTAAAGAAGTTTGTAAAAGTAAAACTATAAAAATCATCACAATAAAAATATTAAGTAAAACAACTCTTTTTAATATTTGAAAAAAGTTTTTATATTCACAAAATAAAACATAAGCTAAAGGAAGGAAATAAAGAATTTCAACATTTGAAAAACTAATAAAAATCGAATAAAAAATTGCAGCTACAAAACTAGCAGTAGGAGAAAGACTTATCATCTTTTAATTCTTTTTAAACCTATAAAAATTAAGATTATTAAAGCAATTGCAATAATAGATGACAAAAGTGAGTTTTCACTTTTTACCTTGGCTTTTTTATCTTTTGCTTCTGTTAAGGCATTAGCTATTTTCCCTTTAGTAGAGTGTCCACCTATACCTTCAACTTTTACATAAGTTACGTTTTCATAATCTTTCAAAAAGTATTCACCCTTTTCGTTAGTTTTTAAAGTTTTTAGTAATATCTGTTTTGAATCAAAAAGCTCTAACTTACAGTTTTTACATGGACTACCAGAGTTAAAATAAGAGTATATATAAAGTTTGTCTTCTTCATAATCTAAAAATAGGTTTAGCTTATGGGCGAACAAACTTAATGATAAAAAACATAAAAAGAGAGCTATTCTCAAACTTTTGCCTCGTCTAACAAATCAGGAATTGATTTTTTTAAATAGTTTATTAAAAATAGCGTTACTAAACCTTCTATAAACATAGCTGGAACATTTGCTAAAAATACTGTGTAAGATGCGTATAAATACTCTTCTTTTGATAAAGCCAATATTAAAGCTAATAATAAAGTAGATAGTAAAACTGCTAAGAATCCTATCATAAAATATTTTAGTTTTTCTGGAAATATATTTAACAATTGCATTTTTGATGCTAAATATATTAGGTATGCAGGTAAGGACATAATAATTAAGTTTGCACCTAAAGAGCTAATTCCACCATATCCTAAAAGTGTTGCTTGTAAAAGAAGTGCTATAAAAATAGCAAGGAATACTTGAGCTCCTAAAACAATACCTATTATTCCAATAAGTATTAAATGTATTTGGACAAAACCTAATGGAATATGTACAAAAGAAGCTATAAAAAATAGTGCAGACATAGCTGAAACTATAGCTATATTTTTGTTTTTTAAATCCTTAAAAGATAAGGCTAAAAGACCAACTGTTATTACAGCTGTTCCAATAGCTACTTCACTTGTCAAAATTCCATCAGAGATATGCATTTTTAGTAAGCCTTAATCCAAATTAATGCACCATTTTCAATAGGATACATTTTTCCTTTATACTCTTTTTCACCCTCTTCTATAAGTGCAGCAAATCCCCACCAACCTTTATGGTTCATAGCAAAAGAGAAGTTACCATTTTCATCTGTTTTAACAACTTGAGTAATATGAGTATCACTTGGTGCTTTTAATCCAAACTCATTATAAAGTTCAACTTCTACTTCTACATTACTTGCAGGTTTACCATTGTGTAAAACTTTTCCTGAAAAGATATTTCCTGCATATAAAGCAAATGGCTTTGTTGTTGGAATAATCTCATATTTTAATCCAAGTGGCTCGTCCCAACCATCTTCCATTCCATATGCTGAAATAATTGACTTTGGTACATGAGAAATATATTTCCCTTCATCAGGCTCAAAATATGGTTCTGGTTGAACAAAGAACTGATAAACACCAGGTCTTTTTATCTTATATGAAGTCTCCCAAGCTTTGTGCTCAAACTTTGTAGTTTCACTTAAAGGTAGTTCCTCTTTTTTATTTCCTAGATAAATCCCAAAAGGTTTTTCCATCGTCATACCAGTTTGCTCAAAAGGATGTATAAACATGGCATCAAACTTTATATTTGATTCTTTCTTAGAGTTAACATTGTCTGTTGATGGTAAAAATGTCAAAAAGTGTGCATTTGCAATTGTAGCTGCAGCGATTGCTAAAGTTGAAATAAGTTTTTTCAAGATATGCCTTTCATTTTTAGAAATTATATTTATAAGGCAGTTATAGAAGAATAAATTTTAGAGATTCTTATGTACTTTATGAACTAATTATTATAACTTGCAATTGCTACAATTAAAGCTTGCAATCCTAAAACAATCCAAAGAATCTTATTTGAGTTTTCATCAAACCATTTATTAAATTTCTGAAAGGGTGTCATAAAGTCTATTTTATAAAAGTAGCACTTAAAAAGTGCTACTTCTTTATATAATAAATAGTGCTAAAAGAACAAGTCCCGCTAAATAAATAGCTCCAAAGATTGCTCCTAACATCCACCATTTTGCCTGAGATATATACCCAGCTCCATACCATATAGGTGATGGTCCTGTTGCATATGGTGTTAAAATTCCCATTAAACCTAAAGACCCAACTAATAATAGTGCTAAAGAGTGAACCATATCAGCTGGAATAAGATTTACACCAATTCCAATAAATAAAGGTAAAAGTGCTACAACGTGTGCAGTAACACTTGCAAATAAATAGTGGAATAAGAAGAATAAAACGACAAGAACTAATACTACTATTGAAGGAGATAATCCTTCAAGCCAAGTAGAGATTAATCCTGCTGCCCAATCTAAATATCCTACTTTTTTAAGACCCCCGGCCATTGCAACTAAAGTAGCAAACCAAATAAATACATTGATTGCAGCTTTATTTGTAATTACGTCTTCCCATGAAATTACATTTGTTAAAACTAATAAACATAATACAGAGATAGCCGCAACTGTACTATTTACACCAATTTGTTTACCAAATATCCATAATACTAAAGCTAAAACCCCAAGTCCAAGCATGATTAACTCTTTTTGAGTAATTGAACCCATTTTTTTAAGCTCTTCTGCTGCCCAAGCTGGTGCTTCAGGAGAGTGTTTTTGTTCTGGTGGATAAATAAGGTATGCTAAATATGGTACTAATAAAAACAGTGGAATCATTACTATTGCTAGTGTTGAAAACCATTGTCCCCAAGTAATAACTATATCAGCATTTTTTTCAACTAAAGAAACTGCTAAAAGGTTTGGAGCTAGTGCTGTTAAGAACATTGAACTAGTTACACAAGTAGCTGCAATAGCAACCCATGAAATATATGCTCCTAATTTTCTAGGTTCGTTTTCTGGTGTTGAATTGAACATCTGAGGAATATTAATTGCAATTGGAAAAATTGTACCTGCACTTCTAGCAGTATTTGAAGGCATAAATGGAGATAAAATTCCATCTGCAAATGCCACTGCGTAACCTAAACCTAAAGAAGTTTTCCCTAGTTTTTTTACTAATAATAAAGCAATTCTTTTTCCAAGACCACTTTTTTTATAACCAAGTGCAAACATAAATGCAGCAAAGATAAGCCAGATAACTCCATTTGAGAAACCACTTAATGCCCAGTCTCTACTCGCTTTTGCACTATCACTTACTAATCCAAAAGTAGCACTAAATGCAACACCTACTAATCCAATCATTGCTGCTGGAATAGGTTCTAAAATTAAACCTACAATTACACCAATAAATACTGCGAAAAAGTAATGAGCATTTGTTGTAAGACCTTCGGGAGTTGGAAGTATAGCAATAAAGATTGCAACTAAAATGGGTAAAGCCATTTTCATTTTGTTAGATAACATAATTAACTCCTTCTTATTATAATTATGTAATATATTTATAATTATTGCACGTTTTTACTTTTATTATATTTAATTTTAATGTTGTAATTAGAGGTATTTCTTAAGTTATTTAGTAGTTTTGTAAAATGAGCATAGGAATATATTCCTATACTATTTTATTAATTTGGTAAAAGTTTTACAGGAACGATTTGGAACTCTTCCATATTCCAAACATTGTTTTGTACATATGGTTCATTTGATAGCCACTCATTGATTTCATCATCATTTTCAAAATCAACATATAAAGTTGAACCCACCATTTGATCTTCTTCAATTAAAGCACCAGCTTTAATCACTTTACCCTCAGCCATTAATTTCTTTGTACCTTCAATATGTGCATCTCTTACTTCAAGTCTTTTCTCTAAAGCACCCTCATTATCATATGCTATTACTAAGTATTGCATCTGGACTCCTTCTTTTTTAAAAGTATATCATTTTATGATTACTAAATTATTAAAATAGTATCCTTGCATATAGTCACACCCTAGTTTTTTTGCTAATTGATAATCCTCTTCGGTCTCTATACCTTCAATAATAGACTTCTGACCATTTTTATTTATTGTTCTAAGAAGTCCTTCAAGATAAAATATATAGTTTTTATTTGATGCTATTTGTCTTAAAAATGATTTGTCTATTTTAATATACTTACTTTGACCCATTAAAAAGAAAGAAAACATTGAACCATCTTGTCCAAAATCATCAAGAGCAGAATCTATATTTTTATTCTTTAGCCATTGACTAAATTGACGAATTATATCTGCACTCTTTTCATCATCACTTCCATTTTCTGTAATCTCAACAACAATTCTATTTTTATGTAGGTTTAAGAAATTTTCCCAATACTCTTTTTGGACAATTGTATTTACAATATCAGCATCAAAATTTAAAAATAATTTTTTATCCATATCGAAACATTCAACTTGTAACTCTTTATTTCTTCTTTCTAATTCGAAAAAAAGCATATTATTATGATGTAATTTTCTAAAAATTTCTTCTGTACTTATAATATCTTCTTTAATTTCAAACTTTGAAAGTGCTTCATAGGCGTATATAGAGTTATCAGTTGTTGAAATTATTGGTTCATATTTTGTTCTATATTTTGCATTTTTTATCAGGTATTTAAATTCTTGTGTATTCATGGATAAATAATATCCATATTATTCTTAATCTTTATTAATAGTGATTATCAATTTTATAAATTAAAATAATTTGTTGCGATTAGAAATGTTATTGGATAGATTACTACATTTGCATATCTAAACAATAAGCCTATTCTAATATTAGGCATAATATCTTCAAGGGTTGTATTTTCATTAATTTTAGACATAATATTAAGTTTAAATGCAATATCCAAAAACTTGATACCCACAATACTTAACATCCAAAATGAGTTGTTCTGTAAATATATTACTAAAAATATTGAATAAATAAAACTAAAATTTAATAAGAAAAATAAGAAGATATTGTATCTATATACTTTGTAGTTATTTAGTAAGATTCCATGTATAGAGTTAGCTTTTTGCCAATTTGTTTCAAATAATTCAATAGCAATAAAAATGAAAAAAAGTGAAAGTATATCCATCTTTATACACCATTAGGGCAAAAGCCCTATTTGGTTTTACTCAGCTTCTTCTTCAGTTGAAGCGAATTTAACTTTTTGGTCTTTGTATAGACCAGTTCCTACTGGAATTGTTCTACCAATTACAACGTTCTCTTTTAAGTCTTCTAACATATCCATTTTAGCTGAAATTGCAGCTTCTGTTAATACCTTAGTCGTTTCTTGGAACGATGCAGCAGAGATAATAGAATCTGAAGTAACCGCAGCTCTTGTAATACCAAGTAATAATGGCTCTGCAATTGCAGGTTTACCACCAAGCTTGATGATTCTTTCATTTTCAATTTTGAATCTCTTTTTAGATACCATATCTCCAATGATGAATTTAGTGTCTCCACCATCTAAAATAGATACCTGTCTTAACATTTGAGATAAAATAACCTCAATATGTTTATCAGCAATATTTACCCCTTGAGATCTATATACTTGTTGTACTTCAGATACAATAAAGTAATGTAATGCTTTTTCACCTAAAATTCTTAATACATCATGAGGAGAAACTTGACCATCAGTTAATGCCTCACCAGCGTGAACAAATTCACCTTCGTGTACTAAAATTTGCTTAGATTTTTCAACTAAGTACTCTGCTTTGTTACCATTTTCATCAGTAACAACAATTCTTTGTTTATTTCTAAGTGGCTTACCAAATGAAACAATACCATCAAAAGATGCTAATACAGCAATTGCTTTTGGTCTTCTTGCTTCAAATAATTCAGATACTCTTGGAAGACCTCCAGTAATATCTTTCGATTTTTGAGTTGCTTTTGGAGTTTTACCAATAATATCTGCAACTTCAACTTGTTGACCTTCACTTACAAATAATGAAGTTTTAGGGTCTAAAGAGTATCTTAATAACTCTTTGTTTTCAGTAGCTAACACAACTGTTGGTTTATAACCAGCAGGGATATACTCATTAACAACAAGTTTAGATGTACCAGTTAATTCGTCAAATTGTTCAGCAACTGTAACACCTGGAATAACATCCTCGAATGAAATCTTACCTTTTTCTTCTGCAATAGAAGGGTTTGAGTATGGATCCCATTCAGCAATTACTACTTGCTCTGCACTTGCAGGGTTTGCAATAACTGAATCTTTTTCTACTTCTGAGTTATCATCTAATTCAACAACAGAACCTCTTGCAATATAGTGTCTTAAAGCTTCTCTGTCTTCACCATCAACAATAACAGCAAATAGACCTTTTTCATTTACAGCTTCACCAGCTTTAATGTCATGTCTTCTCTCTAAATAATCACCTTTAAGCTTATAGTATTTAACAATACCTTTAGCTCCTGAGATAATAGTAGAAGTAATAGGTGCTCCATCTTGAACTCTTAATTCAGATGCAAAAGGAATTCTGTTTGGAACGTTCCATCCATCTTTAATCATCTCAACGATAGATTCATTTTCTTCAACTTCAAACCCATCTTTATATGGTAAATATAACTTACCTTCGATTTTACCAGATACACCTGCAAGCTCATTTGGCTTAGCAACGTCATTCTTTCTTAGGTAGTATTTTTTCTCTTCTTTACCATTAGTAATAGTTAAAATTGTCTCTTCGTGAATAGTTTCAACAGTTACTTTACCTTTGAATGGAGCATTAATTTTAGGCTCAACTAAAAGGATACCAGCATTTCTTCTGTTTGAAACAATTTCTTTACCATTTCTATCTGTATAAGTTCTGATGTTGTAGTATCTAATGAAACCTTCTTTATCAGCTCTTAATTCTCTTTCTGTTTGAGTTGCAGACGCAGTTCCCCCAACGTGGAAAGTTCTAAGTGTAAGCTGTGTTCCTGGCTCACCAATAGATTGTGCAGCAACAACACCAACAGCCTCACCTGGAGTAGCTTTTCTTTGCTCACCTAAGTTAAGACCATAACATTTAGAACATAAACCATGCTCAACTTTACAAGTTAATGGAGTTCTAATAACTACAGATTTAACTTCAGCTTCTGCAACAACTTTTGCATCATCTTCAGAAATTAATGAACCTTCAGCAAATAAAATCTCATTTGAAATTGGGTCAATAATATCTTCTGCAATTACTCTACCAGTAATTCTTTCTTCTAAAGACTCAATTAATTCATTACCTGAAGAGATATCAGTAATTTCGATACCTTCGTGAGTTCCACAATCTTCAATTGTAATTCTAACATTTTGAGAAACGTCAATCAGCTTTCTTGTTAAGTAACCAGCATTCGCTGTCTTAAGTGCTGTATCCGCAAGACCTTTTCTAGCACCGTGAGTAGAAATAAAGTACTCAAGTACGTTTAGACCTTCTTTAAAGTTCGAAATAATTGGTGTTTCAATAATAGTACCATCAGGTTTAGCCATAAGACCCCTCATACCTGATAACTGTCTAATCTGTGCCGCAGAACCTCTCGCCCCAGAATCGGCCATCATATAAATAGAGTTGAACCCATCTTTATCAGTTTGTACTAAATCCATCATCTCTGTACCAAGTTTATTATTAACTTCAGTCCAGATATCAATAATCTTATTATATCTTTCTTGCTCAGTTAATAAACCTTGTGCAAACTGTTTTTGAACTTCAATAACTTCTTTTTTAGACTTAGTAATATGCTCTTCTTTAGTTTCAGGAACTCTAATATCATCAATTGATACTGAAATACCTGCATCTGTTGCATATCTGAAACCTAAGTTTTTAAGGTTATCTAAGAATTTAGGAGTTACTTTATATCCACCATATTTATAAATATAGTCAACTAAAGCTCCAATATCTTTTTTCTTTAAAATCTTGTTCCATAATTCAGTTGGTACAAAATCAGGTAAAATTTCATGAACAATTAATCTACCGATAGTTGTATGAATAACTTTATCATTAATTTTAGTTCTAATTTTTGCATGTAAGTCAACTTGACCCATTTCTAATGCAATTTTAGCTTCATTTACATCTGTAAATAGTTTATGCTCACCTTTTACACCATCTTTTTCTAATGATAGATAGTAAATACCAAGAATCATATCTTGTGATGGTACAGCAATAGCTCTACCAGATGCTGGTAAAAGAATGTTCATCGAAGACATCATAAGAATCTTAGCTTCAGCAATAGCTTCTTGTGATAATGGTACGTGAACTGCCATTTGGTCACCATCGAAGTCGGCATTAAATGCAGAACATACTAATGGGTGTAACTGAATTGCTTTACCATCAATTAATACTGGGTGGAAAGCTTGAATAGAAAGTTTGTGAAGAGTTGGTGCTCTATTTAATAAAATAGGATACTCATCAACGATTTCATTTAAACATTCCCATACTTCGTTTGCTTCTGACTCAATTAATCTTTTTGCAGATTTTAAAGTAGTTGCATAACCTTTTTCTTCTAATTTAGCCATTAAGTGCGGTTTAAATAGCTCAAGAGCCATTTTCTTAGGAATACCACATTGGTCCATATTTAAAGAAGGTCCAACAACAATTACAGATCTACCTGAGAAGTCAACCCTTTTACCAAGTAAGTTCTGTCTAAATCTACCTTGCTTACCTTTGATAATTTCAGATAAAGATTTAAGAGGTCTTTTATTAGCACCCTTAACTGCATTTGCAGTTTTACCATTATCAAATAATGCATCTACTGCTTCTTGAAGCATTCTTTTTTCATTTCTGATAATGATTTCAGGTGCATCAAGTTCTGTTAATCTCTTAAGTCTGTTATTTCTGTTAATAACTCTTCTATAAAGGTCATTTACGTCAGAAACTGCAAATTTACCACCATCTAAAGATACTAATGGTCTTAAATCAGGTGGAAGAACTGGAAGTTGAGTTAACATCATCCATTCTGGTCTATTACCAGAGTTGATAAAGTTTTCAACAACTTTAAGTCTTTTAACAATAGTTTTTCTTTTAGCTTCAGATTTAGTAGCTGACATATCAGCTTTTAACTGAGTTAATAATTCAATTAAATCAAGATTTTCTAATAAATCTCTAATTACATCTCCACCCATGTTTGCTTCGAAACCTGTGTGGTCAAATAAATCTGAAATAGTTCTATATTGCTCTTCATTTAAGATGTCATATTTGTTAACTTTTTTAGTCTTTTCATTGTCATAGTATGCTTCACCAGACTCAGATACAATATATGCTTCATAATATAGTACTCTTTCTAGGTCTTTTAATTTAACACCTAATAAAGTACCAATTCTTGTTGGTAAAGAAGATACCATCCAGATGTGAGCAACTGGAGATACTAAATCAATGTGACCCATTCTGTGTCTTCTAACTTTAGAAGAAGTTACTTCAACACCACATTTTTCACATACAACACCTTTGTATCTCATCTTTTTGTATTTACCACAAAGACATTCGTAATCCTTTACAGGTCCGAAAATCTTTGCACAAAAAAGACCATCTCTCTCAGGCTTTAATGTTCTATAGTTAATAGTTTCTGGTTTTTTAACCTCACCAGAAGACCATGAAAGGATTTTTTCTGGACTAGCTAATCTTAATTGAAAAGCAGAAAAATCTTGTGGTCTTTCTAATTCTTTTATTTCAATAGGTTCTAATACTTTTTCATTATTGCTCATTATCTTCTACCTCGTCAAAAATATCAACATCTAAACCTAAAGCTTTAAGCTCTTTAGTTAATACGAAGAATGTTTCAGGAACACCTGATCTTGGAACATTTTCACCGTTTGCAATCGCTCTATAAGCTCTTGTTCTACCCTCAACGTCATCCGACTTAGTCGTTAACATCTCTTTAAGAACATTTGTAGCTCCATATGCTTCAAGAGCCCAAACTTCCATTTCCCCGAATCTTTGTCCACCAAATAGTGCTTTACCACCAACTGGTTGTTGTGTAACAAGTGAGTAAGGTCCAGTAGATCTTGCGTGAACTTTTTCATCAACTAAGTGGTGAAGTTTCAGCATATACATATAACCTACGTTTACTCTTTCTTTCATTTTATCACCAGTCTTACCATCGTAAAGAGTAGACTTACCATCAGTATCCATTTTTGCTAATTCGAATAGTTTTTCAAACTCTTCTACTTCAACACCGTCGAACACTTGAGTTGCAAATCTTACACCTTTTGCCCAGTCTTGACCGTATTTAATAAGCTCTTCATCAGATAATGAGTCCATAAACTCTTTACCATTCATAAGCTTAGCAACTGATGCAATTTCAGTCATTTTTTCTCTTAGTTCTTTTACGAACTCATCTCTTTTGGCTTCGAAGATATCTTGGATTTGGTTACCAATTTTTTTACCAACTAAACCTAAGTGAACTTCCATGATCTGACCAATATTCATCCTTGAAGGTACCCCTAGTGGGTTAAGAATAACGTCAACAGTAGTTCCATCTTCTAAGTATGGCATATCTACTTGAGGAACGATGTTAGAAACGATACCTTTGTTACCGTGTCTACCAGCCATTTTATCCCCAACTTTGATTTTTCTCTTAGTAGCTACATAAACTTTAACTTGTTTAATTACACCACTTGGTAAAATATCATCGTGTTCTAATACTTGAAGTTTCTCTTCATGGTCTTCTCTTAGAGTAGACTTTTCTTTAATGAAGTGATCTTTGATAGTATTATATTTTGTTTCAATCTCTTTAGAATAAGAAGCAACAACTTTTTTCATAGCAAATCTATTTACACTTGCTAATACATCAACAGGGATATTATCACCTTTTTTGTATGTTTTACCGTCTAATTCTAAATCTTTTTCTAATGGTGACTTAGATAATAAATCATTAATTTTAAGAATCTCTTCTCTATCAAGCATTAATAATTTATCATGGTGTTTAATATCTAATTCACTCTTCTCAGCTTCAATTTCTGCAACTGCTCTTTCGTCTTTTTCATATCCTTTTTTAGTGAATACTTTAACGTCTACAACTACACCTTCCATTGAAGTTGGACAGTATAATGATTTATTAATTACGTGTCCTGCTTTTTCACCAAAGATAGCTCTTAATAGTCTTTCTTCAGGAGTAGGCTTAATTTCACCTTTTGGAGTAACTTTACCAACTAAAATCATTCCTGGTTTAACATGAGTACCAACTTTTACGATACCTGAGTTATCAAGATGAGTAATTGACTCTTCTTTTACACCTGGTAAATCTCTAGTAATCTCTTCGTTACCATGTTTAAGCTCTCTACACTCTACATCTTTTTCATAAATATGAACAGAAGTAAATGCATCTTCTTTAATTAATCTTTGAGAAAGAACAATCGCATCCTCATAGTTATATCCATTCCAAGGCATGAAGGCAACCATTGCGTTTACACCAACAGCTAACTCACCATTATCCATAGAAGGACCATCAGCAATAACTTGACCTTTTTCTACAAAATCACCAGCTTTAATAGCAGTTCTTTGTCCAAAAGATGTATTATTATTTGTTCTAACGTTTTTATTTACTTCATAGTGGTCAATGAATGCACCATTTTCGTCTTCACCAGAAATATAAATATTTTTAGAGTCTGCTTTTTCAATAACACCAGCTCTTCTAGCTTTAATAGCTTCCCAAGAGTCTCTTGCTACTGTTTTTTCTAAACCAGTACCAACTACAGGAGCATTTGGTCTTAATAATGGAACAGCTTGTCTCATCATATTCGATCCCATTAAGGCTCTGTTGGCATCATCGTGCTCTAAGAATGGAATTAAAGATGCAGCAACACCCATAACCATTTGAGAAGAGATGTCAATTAAATTAACTTTTGCTCTTTCTACTAATAGGATTTCACCATCTTGTCTAGCTTCAATAAGGTTTTCTGAAATTTTTCCATTGTCATCAACTTTAGTTGAACCTGGAGCAATAATCATTCCCTCTTCTTGAGTAGCAGTTACATAGATAATTTCATCTGTTACAACACCATCAACAACTTTTTTATATGGAGCTTCAATAAATCCTAACTCATTTACTTTTGCAAATGTAGATAAAGTATTGATAAGACCAATATTTTGTCCCTCTGGAGTTTCAACTGGACAGATTCTACCATAGTGAGTTGGGTGAACGTCCCTTACTTCGAATCCAGCTCTCTCTTTAACAAGACCACCTTCACCAAGTGCAGAAAGTCTTCTTTTGTGAGTAACTTCAGATAATGGGTTAGTTTGATCCATAAATTGTGATAACTGACCAGATGTAAAGAACTCAGTAATTGTTGAAGTAATCATTTTAGAGTTAACTAAATCATGTGGCATAATATCTTCTAATGTACCAGATAAAGTAGTCATTTTATCTCTAATAGCTTTTTGCATTTTAATTAGACCAGAGTGTAACTCATTTGCTAATAATTCACCAATAGCTCTAATTCTTCTGTTACCTAAGTGATCTCTATCATCAATATGTCCGTGACCAGCTTTTACTTTTACTAAGTATTGAACAGTTTTAATAATATCTTCATAAGTTAATACTGTTACATATTCAGGAACATCTACACCTAACTTGTGGTTCATTTTCATTCTACCAACTTTAGTTAAGTCATATCTTTCTGGATCAAAGAATAGTTTTCTAACGAACTCTTTCGCAGCTTCTTTAGTTACAGGCTCCCCGGGTCTCATTACTTTATAAATTCTGATTGCTGATAAATCGTTTTCATCATCAATTTGTTCAGTTTGTTTTAGTAATTTTAAAGACTCTGCATCTGCTTTAAATGCATTGATAATAGAATCATCAACACCACTAGCTAAATCATTTGCAATATCAAAATTATCAAAACCAAGGTCAAGTAATTTTTTTAATTTTAATTCATCTAATGTAGTTAAAGCATCAAATAATACTTCTCCTGATTCTGGATCAAAGATTGTATTAGCTGTTGATCTATCCATTAATAAATCAACTGGATACTCAACTAATTTAAGACCACCATCAACTAAAGCTTTTGCTTTTCTTTCAGTAAGTCTTTTTCCAGCAGCAATAACTAAGTTACCTTTGTCATCTTTAATATCAAACTCAACTCTTCCCGTAAAGTCTTGAGGATTGAACTCTGTTAAGAATTTATTATTTTTAATTTTGATATTTAATACTGGGTAGAATAATTTAACAATGTCTTCTTTTGAGTAACCAAGTGCTCTAAATAGAATTGTTACAGGAACTTTTCTTCTTTTATTAATTCTTACATATAATACATCTTTTGCATCATATTCAAAGTATAACCATGAACCTCTATCAGGGATAATTTGACCTGTATAAATTAATTTGTTTCCAGCAGTATTAGATTCTTCTTCTTTAAAGATAACACCAGGAGACCTGTGTAATTGGTTAAC
Source organism: Arcobacter sp. CECT 8989 (assembly GCF_004116715.1). Lineage (NCBI taxonomy): Bacteria > Pseudomonadati > Campylobacterota > Epsilonproteobacteria > Campylobacterales > Arcobacteraceae > Arcobacter > Arcobacter sp. CECT 8989. The sequence continues at coordinate 128,279 of NZ_PDKE01000008.1, forward strand.
AACAACTCTCTCAACACCATTTACGATGAAAGAAGTTCTGTCTGTCATTAGTGGAATTTCTCTGATGAATAAAGATTGTTCTTTCATATCTTTAACACCGATTTTTTCACCAGTCTTTTCGTCTAAATCCCATAAAGTTAATCTAATATTGATTTTTAAAGGTATTGAGTAAGTAAGTCCTCTAACCATTGACTCTCTAACATCATATTTAGGTTTACCTACATCTGAACCTATATATTCTAATGTTATTCTGTTTTGTGCATCATGGATTGGGAATACTGATTTGAAAACTTTTTCGACACCAGCTTCAGCTCTGTCATCTTTTCCTATCATTAGGAAGTTTTCATAACTATTTTGTTGTAATTGTAATAAATTTGGAATTTCAATTTGTTGAGGATTTTTTGCAAAATCAACTCTAAGTCTATTACCAGATTTTAAAGAGTTTAACATTGTCGACCTTATTAAAAATGTGGTTTACTTTTAGCTTTGTGTATAAAGCGCAAAAGCATCCTTAAAGGATAGGGTTAAAATTCCTTAAAATTCTAACCTTAACCTTCAAAGATGCTAATCTTATACAAGGCTTTAGTAGCCTTGTATACAGGTAAAAAATTACTTTCGAGTAATTATTTTAATTCTACAGATGCTCCAGCACCTTCTAATTCAGCTTTTGCAGCTTCAGCATCTTCTTTTGAGATACCTTCTTTAACGATTGCACCAGCTTCTTCAGCCATTGCTTTAGCTTCTTTTAATCCAAGACCAGTTAATGCTCTAATTACTTTAATAACATTAATTTTCTTAGCCCCAGCGTCTGCTAATACTACGTTAAATTCAGTTTGCTCTTCAGCAGCTTCAGCAGCTCCACCAGCTACAGCACCAGCTACAGCTACAGGTTGTGCAGATACACCAAATTTTTCTTCGAATTCTTTTACTAATTCAGATAACTCTAATACAGATAATCCAGAGATATACTCTAATACGTCTTCTTTAGAAATTGCCATTTTATTTCCTCTAAATTTTTTATTTTTATATTTATAATATGTATTGCTTAATTATTAAGCAGCCTCTTCTTCTTTTTGCTTTCTAAGAGCATCAAGACCGATTGTAAAGTTAGTAACTGGAGCCATCCATGTAGCTGCAAGCATACCAAGAAGTTCATCTCTAGATGGTAATTTAGCAAATGCATTAACAGTTGCAAGATCAGCAATTTGACCTTCTATAATACCAGACTTAATTTCGAACTTATCTTTATTTGCAGTAGCAAATTTATCAGCAACTTTACAAGCAGAGATTTGATCTTCAGACCATAAGAAAATGTTTGTACCATTTAACTCAATGTCACCTAACTCTGCATTTTTAACTGAAATAGTAACTAAAGAGTTTTTTGCAACTTGAACTTTAGTTCCGTTTGCTTTAGCATCGTTTCTTAACTCTTCTAACTCTTTATGAGAAAGACCTTTGTAATCACATACAACGATAGCTTGAGACTCTTTAAATTCACCAGTTAAAAAATCAATAACTTCTGATTTTTGTTGTTTAGTCATTTTTGTTTGTTCCTCCCTTCAAAACATCGACTTCGGCGGGATTTATAAGGAACGAAGGAAGTCCCTTACCAGCTGTCTTTAGTTTTATATCAGTGCTTTGAAATAACACTCAAACATAAGGATCGAAATCCTTACTATTGAATGTTATTAAATAAGGGGAAAGCCCTTATTTAATATCCATAATCTCTAATGTATCTAAGTTAATAGATGGAGACATAGTTAAAGATATAGCTGCATTAGTAATATATTTACCTTTTGCAGTTGATGGTTTTGCTTTGTTAATTGCTGCAACGAATGCTTCAATATTTTCTTTAATAGCTTCTTCTGAGAATGATACTTTACCAACAGCAGCTTGCATGTTACCTTTTTTATCAACTCTATATGCTACTTGGCCACCTTTAGCATCGTTAACTGCTTTAGTTACGTCCATTGTAACAGTTCCAGTTTTAGGGTTAGGCATTAAACCTTTTGGTCCTAAGATTCTACCTAGTTTACCAACTAATCCCATACAATCTGGAGTTGCAATTAAAACATCAAAGTCAATATTTCCAGCTTGAACAGTCTCTACTAAATCATCATTACCAACGATATCTGCACCAGCAGCTTTTGCTTCGTCTACTTTAGCACCTTTTGCAAATACTGCTACTCTAACAGTTTTACCAGTACCATTTGGAAGTACAACAGCACCTCTGATCATTTGGTCAGCATGTCTTGGGTCAACATTTAAGTTTAACGCAACTTCTACTGACTCATCAAATTTAGCAGATTGTAATCCTTTTAATAAAGAACAACCTTCCGCTAATGAATAATCTCTATCTTCAATTTTTTCAGATAGTGCTTTAAATCTTTTTGAAACTTTTTTTGCCATTTTTTTCTCCGCAATTTTTTATTTTTTTGCTACCGCTATTTAAAGCCAGTGGTCAGGCTTGTATTGAATTATAGTTCTACTTCAATACCCATTGATCTTGCTGAACCTGCAACAATTTTAGCAGCTTGCTCTTTGTCATCAGTATTTAAGTCAGCAATTTTCATATCAACGATTTCAAGTACTTGATCTTTCGTCAATTTTCCAATTTTATTTTTAAGTGGGTTATCTGAACCTTTTTTGATTCCAGAAACTTTTTTAATTAAATCTGTCATTGGTGGTTGTTTTGTAACAAATGTAAAACTTTTATCTTGATAAACAGTGATTTCAACAGGAATGTTTAATCCACCCTTATCCTTTGTTTTTTCATTGAATGCTTTACAAAATTCCATGATATTGATACCTCTTTGACCTAATGCAGGACCAACAGGAGGTGATGGATTTGCTGCACCAGCAGGTATTTGAAGTTTTAAGTAACCTTCTACTTTTTTAGCCATCGTAATTCCTTTTTAAATTTTGTTTTTAATGATTTAGGCATTAGGGAATAAAACTCTAAAGGAAGCGAAGTTTTATTGCCTAATGCCTAAAAATAACGAAAGAGTTAAACTACTCTTTCTACTTGTGTATATGTAATTTCTACTGGAGTATTTCTTCCAAAAATAGAAACATTTAATTTTAACATTCCAGATGCCATATCGAAATCTTCAACGATACCATTGAAGTTTGCAAAAGGACCTTCGTTAATTCTTACAGTTTCACCTTCATCAAATGAAACTTTTGGTTTAGCAGCAGCTCTATTTTCTACTTTATCTAAGATAGCATTGATGTCTTTTTTTGATAAAGGAGTAGGTTTTTTAGATTCACCAATAAATCTTCCTACTTTTGGCATTGATTGAATTCTATGCCATAATGCTGTATCTAAATCAATTTTTGCAAATGCATATGCTGGGTATAAAGGTCTTTCAACTATTGTTTTCTTACCTTTTTTAACCTCAATTAAGTCTTCTGTTGGAACTAATACTTCTGAAATTCTTCCATCTGCCATCTCATCAGCAAGTCTTTCAAGTGCTCTTTTAACTGCTAATTCGCTACCTGAGTGTGTTTGTATTGCATACCATTGTTGTGCCATTAATTTATCCTTAGTTCATTACAGCTGATAAGCTTAAAGACATGATTGTGTCAATTAATGCTAAAAATAATGTGATTACTGTTACTACAACAAAAACAGAAAGATAAGCAGATCTGATTTGTTCTTTGATAGGGAAAATTACTTTGAATAGTTCTTCTTTAGCATTTTTATAGTATGTTTTAAATTTATTCACAATCGACTCCAAGTATTTAAGCTTAAAAATTCTTTTAAAAAAAGTCGAAACTGTTTTTAAAAAAATTTTATCGTGGCAGGCCAGGAGGGACTCGAACCCCCAACCATCGGATTTGGAATCCGGCGCTCTACCATTGGAGCTACTGACCTATGAGATAAAAAAGGTTAAGTAAAGTCTTACGACTTTAACTTAACTTCTTTATGAATTGTATGTTTTTTTAATCTAGGACTATACTTTTTAACCGCTAATTTCTCAGTATGAGTTTTAGGGTTTTTGTAAGTAGTGTAGTTAATATCACCACACTCCTCACATTTTAGTCCGATTTTGATGCTTACACCGTTACCCATAAGTTACCCTTACTCGATAATCTCTGCAACAACTCCAGCACCTACAGTTCTACCACCTTCTCTAATAGCGAACTTAGTTCCTTTTTCTAGAGCAATTGGAGCAACTAATGAAACAGTTAATTCAACGTTATCACCTGGCATAACCATCTCAGTACCTTCTGGTAACTCACAAGAACCAGTTACGTCAGTAGTTCTTACATAGAACTGTGGTCTATATCCTGAGAAGAATGGAGTATGTCTACCACCTTCCTCTTTAGAAAGGATATATACTTCACCTCTGAATTTAGTGTGTGGAGTAATTGAACCTGGCTTAACAAGAACTTGTCCTCTTTGAACCTCTTCTTTTTTAATACCTCTTAATAAGATACCAGCGTTATCACCAGCTTCTGCGTAATCCATTTCTTTTCTGAACATTTCAATACCAGTAACTGTAGTAGTTTGAGTCTCTTTTAATCCAACGATTTCAATAGTATCACCTAATCTAACAGTACCTTGGTTAATAGCACCAGTTACAACTGTACCTCTACCTGCAATTGAGAATACATCTTCAACAGGCATTAAGTAATCTTTATCAGTTGATCTTTCTGGAGTTGGGATATAAGCGTCAACTTCAGCCATTAATTGATAAATTTTTTCAGACCATTCACCAGCTGTACCAGCTTTTGCTTCTTCTAAAGCTTGGAATGCAGAACCAGCAACGATTGGAGTATCATCACCTGGGAAGTCATACTCAGAAAGTAATTCTCTTACTTCCATTTCAACTAATTCTAACATCTCTTCTTTATCTTCGTCATCTAATTGATCTTCTTTGTTTAAGAATACAACGATGTATGGAACACCTACTTGTTTAGATAATAAGATATGCTCTCTAGTTTGAGCCATTGGTCCATCTGTAGAAGCAATAACTAAGATAGCACCATCCATTTGAGCAGCACCAGTAATCATGTTTTTAACATAATCGGCGTGACCTGGACAATCTACGTGAGCGTAGTGTCTAGTTTCAGTTTCATACTCAACGTGAGAAGTAGCAATAGTAATTCCTCTTTCTCTTTCTTCTGGAGCATTATCAATTTGATCATAATCCATAGTTGCTTGACCATTTTTAAGCCCTAAACACATAGTGATTGCAGCTGTTAAAGTAGTTTTACCGTGGTCAACGTGACCAATAGTACCAATATTTACGTGCGGTTTACTTCGCTCGAATTTTTCTTTTGCCATAAAATTCCCCTTAAAAAATTTTGGTTATTGCCCTCTGAGTAGATAAGTCCGATAACTTCTCTATTCAGAGGGGGGTTTGTTGTTATTAAATACAAAAAAATACATGTAATATTCTTTTGCGATTGGTATTTTATAAAAAAAATACTAAATATAAACTTTAATGGGAGTTGCTTTGAATAAAAAGGAGTTATAAATGAATAATTGCGTTATAACTCAGCTCCCAGTAATCAATAAATAATTAATGGAGCGGGAGACGAGACTCGAACTCGCGACAATCTGCTTGGAAGGCAGAGGCTCTAGCCAACTGAGCTACTCCCGCAACATTTGCGTGGTGGTGAGGGAAGGATTTGAACCTTCGAAGCCTAAGGCGACGGATTTACAGTCCGTAGGATTTGACCACTCTCCAACCTCACCGGTTGAAAAATATTATTGTTCTGGTCAAGCGCTGGTCTTAAGACTTACGCACGACAATTTGAATGGAGCTGGTGAAGGGACTTGAACCCCCGACCTGCTGATTACAAATCAGCTGCTCTAGCCAGCTGAGCTACACCAGCATCCAAATTTAATTTAAGTGGTGGTTCGAGGCAGAATCGAACTGCCGACACAAGGATTTTCAATCCTTTGCTCTACCGACTGAGCTATCGAACCAGATACGCTTTTGATTGCGTCCTTCTTAAATTGGAGTGAAATTATATACAGACCTTGCTTAAATAATCCTTAAATTAAAAACAAGTTCTTTAAATTCTTTTCCTCTTTGCTTGTAAGAAGGGTATTGATCAAGAGATGCAGCGGCAGGCGAAAGCATTGCAACCCCCATATTATCGTGCTTTTGAGAGATTTGCTTTACTGCTTCTTCTAATATTTTACATTCATAAAAATTTATAGAAAATTTTTCAGCTAATTTATTTAATCTCTCAAAATTGCTTCCAATAGTATATATTTCAATGTCTAAGTTCTTTATATATTCAAATAAAGGTTCTAAATTTGCACCTTTATCATCGCCACCAAGTATTAAATATATCTTTTTTTCTTTATAAGGTACTATTGCATTTATAGTTGCATCTACATTTGTAGCTTTAGAATCATTTATCCAAAGTCTATTTTTTTTATCTTTTATCTCTTCTACTTTATGCTCATCTACTTTATATGTATTAATAGTTTTGTAATCTACCTCATCAAATATTATCTTTTTTGCTGCTAAGGCAAGAAGTGCATCTAATAAAAAAGGTTCTTTAAAATTAATTTGTGATTTATCTATATTAAACTTTTCGCATAAATCATCACTATTTTTATATGTAATAAGATGACATATTGTATTTATATCTTTATATTTTTCAGGGACAATTGCAATTTCACCCTCTTCCATCATATATAAAGGTTTTAATTTTGATTTCTCATACTCTTCAAAACTTCCATGCCAAGAAACATGATCATCTGAGATTGGTAATAATAAGTAAAGATTAGGTTTTGCGTAGTTAGTATAATGAAAGGTAAAAGAAGATGTCTCTAGAATCCATATCTTAGATTCTTTGTTTAGTTTGGAAACGGGGGTTCCTATATTTCCTCCACATACACTTTTCTTTTCCTTTAATATGTGTTGGCACATTTGAGTAGTGGTTGTTTTTCCATTTGTTCCACTTATCCATATAGAAAATGGCATCTGCTCATATATAAGGTCATAGTCACTTATTATATTCTTTGACTCTTTTACCATCTTATTATTAGGAGGAATACCAGGACTAACAACTGTTACTTCATCAGAGTCTTTATCATATGTATCAAAGTCACTGTCATCATATAATGTTACATCATTATACTCTTCTTTTATAGCTTGTGCTGTTAAGCCTTTTCCAAGTACTCTAATCATCATTCTTCCTTATCGTATCTTAAGACTCATAAGAGCTACTAGGTTTGCCATAAAAGATATAATCCAGAATCTAACAATTATCTTATTCTCTTTCCAGCCCTTTTCTTCAAAGTGATGATGTATAGGAGCCATTAAAAAGACTCTTTTTTGTCTTAACTTATATGACCCTACTTGTAAGATAACAGATACTGTTTCTATAACAAAGATAAATCCTATTACTACTAATAATATTTCTGATTTACCAACTATTGCCATATAACCCATAAAGGCTCCTATTGGTAAAGAGCCACTATCTCCCATAAATACTTGTGCAGGATGACAGTTATACCAAAGAAAAGCAATAAGGGAACCTATCATAGCTGTTCCAACAATTGCTAACTCTCCTGATGTTTTTATATTTGGTAATAATAGATATGAAGAAAAGATTGCATGTCCACTTACATATACTATTGCAGATAGAGTGAATAATCCCATTATAGAAGGAACTGTAGCAAGTCCATCAAGTCCATCTGTTAGGTTAACAGCATTTGAAGCAGCTACCATAACTAATATCCAAAAAATAAGAGCAAAGATTCCCATATCAAAAATAGGATACTTATAAAAAGGAGTATATAAAGTAGTAGTATGATTATATGCTATTAACACCCCTGCAACTATTAAAGCACCTATAAACTGCAAAATTAGTTTTGCCCTTGAAGACAATCCTGCATTGTTTGCATTTTTTGCAATCTTTGAGAAATCATCTTTCATTCCAATTAAAGAGAAAAGCCCTAATGTTAAAAGTGCTCCTACAACATAAAAGTTATTTAGCTTAACAGTAAGTAGTGTTGCTATAATTGTTGAAAAAATAAATACTATTCCTCCCATAGTAGGAGTTCCTGCTTTTTCTTGATGCGAATCTGGAGCATACTCATAAATTGGCTGTGAAGCTTTCTTTGATTTAGCCCATCTAACAAACTTTGGTAATAAATACATTGTAAGAAAAAATGAAAGAAAAAATGCAAGACCTGCACGAACAGAGATATATTGAAAAATATTGATGTCTAAGTGTCTATAAAACCAGTAAAACAAATTAAAACCTTAATTTTCAGGAAAAATAAATCCTGAGTTTTGCAAAACTTTCCTGCCTTTTAGCAAAGGCTTATACTTCAGCAAATATAGTAGTAAGTTTTGATATAATCGCGAGATTATACTAAAAGTTAACTTAATAATTTTACTGGGGTTATATTATGACAAAAAAAGCAATATTGATAATTACAGATGGAATTGGACACAATGAATCTGACAAGTTTAACGCATTTACAAATGCTACTACACCTACTTATGATAACTTATTCAAGAATGTTCCTTACTCATTAATTCATACTTATGGAGACCATGTTGGATTACCAAATGGACAAATGGGTAACTCAGAAGTTGGACATATGACTATTGGAAGTGGAAGAGTTTTATACCAAGATTTAGTAAAAATAAATATGGCTATTGAAAACGATAATTTAAAAGACAATGACATTCTTAAAACAACAATAGATTCATCTAATAATATTCATCTTCCTGGATTAATTAGTGATGGTGGTGTTCACTCTCATATTAATCATATTATTGCCTTAGCAAAAATTGCAAAAAGTAAAAATAAAAAAGTATTTATTCACGTAATTACAGATGGAAGAGATGTAGCTCCTAACTGTGCAAATAAATATATCCAACAACTTGTAGATATCTGTGATGATGATATTAAAATTGCAACTGTAGCTGGAAGATATTTTACAATGGATAGAGACAATAGATGGGAAAGAGTTCAAAAGGGTCATGATGTTATTGCATTTGCAAACCCAAAAACATCTACAAATATTTTAGAATATGTTGAAAATTCATATAAAAATGAAGTATTTGATGAATTTATTGAACCAACTGCATTTGATGGTTATGAAGGTTTAGAAGAGAATGATAGTATTATTTTCTGTAACTTTAGATCTGATAGAATGAGAGAAATATCAACTGCAATTGCAAATAAAGATTTCTCTGAATTTAAAAGATTTGAAGGTAATCTAAATATTGTAACTATGACACAATATGATAAGAACTTACCTCTTCCTATACTATTTCCTAAAGAGACTCCTAAAAATACTTTAGCAGAAGTTATTTCAAATGCAGGATTATCACAAGTTCACACAGCTGAAACAGAAAAGTATGCACACGTGACTTTCTTTTTTAATGGTGGAGTTGAAGAACCTATGTTAAATGAAAGTAGAGTTTTAATTCCATCACCAGATGTTGCTACATACGATTTAAAACCAGAAATGAGTGCTCCTGAAGTAAGTATTGAAGTTCAAAAAGCAATGGACAATGAAACAGACTTTATTGTAGTAAACTTTGCAAATGGTGATATGGTTGGACATACTGGTGTTTATGAAGCTGGTGTTAAAGCTGTTGAAGCAGTTGATAAAGAGCTTGGAAAAATCTTTGAAAAAGCAAAAGAGCTTAATTATAGTGTTGTTTTAACAAGTGACCATGGTAACTGTGAAATGATGAAAGATGAGTCAGGAAAAACTTTAACAAATCACACTGTTGGAGATGTATATTGTTTTGTTATGGCTGATAATGTAAGTAAAGTAAATGAAGGTAGTTTAAATAATATTGCACCTACAATTCTTAAACTTATGAATTTAGATATCCCAAAAGAGATGGATGAGGCCTTAGTTTAACTATGTCTAATGCTGTAGATATTCAAAAACTGCTAATTAAAGCTGACAATACAAAATTAGTAGATATAAATTTTTCTATAAAAAATTCTACAGCGCTCATAGGACAAAGTGGAAGTGGAAAGTCTTTAACTTTAAAAGCTATTTTAAATCTACTTCCCTCTTCTTTATCATGTGATAAAAAAATATCTTCTAGTTTTAACCTTGATTCTCAAACTATTGGTTTCATTCCTCAAAATCCTTTTACCTCTTTATCTCCAATGACTAAAATAAAAGATCAGTTTTTTTGTGAAGAAAAAAGAAAAGAAGAACTTTTAAAATTAGTAAGCTTAGATACTTCACTTTTAAATCGTTTTCCAAAAGAGTTAAGTGGAGGACAACTTCAAAGAGTTGTTATAGCTATTGCTTTATCTAATGATGCTAAACTACTATTATTAGATGAACCAACTACAGCTTTAGATGAGACATCAAAAGAGACAATATTAAATCTAATAAAAGATATAAGTACTAAACTAGATTTACTTATTCTTTTTGTTACCCATGATATTGAATCAATAAAAGATTTATGCGAAGAACTTATTATTATAAAAGATGGTTCTATTATAGAACAAGGTCTAACAAAAGATATATTATCTAATCCAAAAGAGGATTACACAAAAAAGTTGATAAACTCAACATTTAAAAATAAAGAATTTAGGAAATAAAAATGATTAAATATTTTTTTGCTTTTATTATATTTGTAGGAGTAGCTATTTCAGGTTGGCTAATACATCTATATTCTGAAATAAGACATGATATTGATACTATTGTAAACTATAAACCAAATGTTACTACGCAGTTTTATGACAAAAATGGAAAACTAATTGCAAATATTTTTGATAAAAAACATAGACTATATGTAAACTATGACAATATTCCAGCAAGAGTAGTTGAAGCATTAGTTGCAATTGAAGATACACAGTTCTTTGAACATGCAGGTGTAAACCCAGATGCTATCTCAAGAGCAATGATTAAAAATGTAAAAGCAATGGGATATGTAGAAGGAGCAAGTACCTTAACTCAGCAACTTGTTAAAAGTATTGTCCTAACAAGAGAAAAGAAACTTATTAGAAAAATTAAAGAAGCTTTACTATCAATAAGACTAGAAACTATTTTAACAAAAGAGCAAATTTTAGAAAGATATTTAAATGAAGTATATTTTGGTCACGGTTATTATGGAATTAGAACTGCTGCAAAAGGTTACTTTAGAAAAGACTTATATGAGTTAAATATCAAAGAAATTGCAATTTTAGTTGGACTACCTAAAGCTCCAAGTTTCTATGATCCAACAAGAAATTTAAAATATTCACTTACAAGAGCAAATCAAGTAGTAAGTAGAATGCATAAGTTAGGTTGGATTAATGAAACACAATATAATGAAGCAATAAATTACATCCCAACTATTTATGATGATACTCTAACTCAAAATAAAGCTCCTTATATTATCGATTATGCATTAAAACTTTTAAAGAAAGATATTCCAGATATTAAAACTGGTGGATATATTGTTAATCTAACTATTGATTTAGAAGCACAAAGAATTGGTAGAGAGTCTTTAAAGGTTGCATATGACAAAATTCTAGCTAGGGATGCATGGCTTCAGAAAAATCCTAAAAACAATGTTGACATAAATGGAGAACCCGTTGATGAAGGTTACTTTATTAATACACTAAATGGTGCATTGATTTCTATTGAAAATAATACTGGAAAAATTCTTGCTCTTGTTGGAGGAATTGATTATAAAGAGTCAAACTTTAATAGAGTAGTTCAAAGTGAGAGACAACCTGGTTCTGCAATTAAACCATTTTTATATCATACTGCTATTGAGTTAGGATATTCTCCTGCTTCTCAAGTTGCTGATATTGGTAGAACATATGAATACAAAGTTGGAGAAGAAGAGAAAAAGTGGAAACCTAAAAACTATGGGGGAACATTTAAAGGTGTTATTACATTAAGAGAAGCTCTAATGAAATCAAGAAATCTTGCTACTATTAATTTAGTTACTGATGTAGGTATTAATGAAATGTATAATGGCTTAGAATCTTATGGAATAACTGGTATTCCAAGAGACTTATCTATTACATTAGGTTCATTCTCTATTTCACCATTAAATTTAAGTAAAGCCTTTTCATTTTTATCAAATGATGGAACTCAAGTAGAACCATACTTAATAAACTCAATTACAAACCTAAAAAATGAGACAATAACTTTTGAACCTCAATATAAATATATTACTTCACCTGAACAAGTTTTCCTAACAAAATCAATTATGCATGATACTGTAGTTAGAGGGACAGGAAGAAAAGCAAGGGTAAAAGGTATTGAATTAGCTGGAAAAACAGGAACGACAAATGATAATATTGATGCTTGGTTCTGTGGTTTCTCACCTACAATTCAAACAGTTGTTTATTTTGGTAAAGATAATAATACACCTATGAGAAGAAGTGAGACTGGTGGTACTACAGCAGGTCCTGCTTTTGCAAACTTCTATAAAGAATATATCCAGATTCATCCAGAAATAGAAAGAAAATTTAAGAAGCCAGATGGAGTTAAAACTTCAATTATAAATGGTAGAAAAGAGTACTATACAGATAAGTCACCTTTACCAGAATTAGATTCTATTCCTACAAATAATAATTCACAACAACAAACTATTCAATTCTAAATTTATATTAAATAAAAATTAGACATAAAAAAAGGTAAGTTCATATGAACTTACCTTTTTTATTTTACTATTTTTGCTATTAGCAAGAATAAGTTGATTTAAATTCAAACGCAGTTGGTCTAGCTTCGTCTGGCCAAACTTGAGTTTCAAATTTATAGTGTTGATATGTATCAATCATATCTTGAGTAAATACTGGTTTTAAGAAATCGTTATCTCTAATTAATGCTTCTAATGAACCTCTTAATGTATGAGGCATTTGAGGAATTTTTCTCTCTCTAATTTCATCTAAAGGCATTTCGAATAAATCTTCATCCATTGGACCAATAGGTTCAGTTTTGTTAGCAATTCCATCAAGACCAGCCATTAACATAGCAGCAAATGCTAAGTAAGGACAAGCAGTTGAATCTGGGAATCTCATTTCGATTCTTGTTGCTTTTTCACCTGCTCCATAAGGAATTCTACAAGATGCAGATCTATTTTGAGAAGAGTAAGTTAAGATTGAAGGAGCTTCAAATCCTGGGATTAATCTTTTATAAGAGTTTGTTGATGGGTTAGTAAACGCAGCAACTGCTCTAGCGTGTTTGAAGATACCACCTACATAGTGTCTTGCCATATCTGAAAGGTTTCCGTACTCACCCTCTTTGTAGAATAAGTTTTTACCATCTTTCCAGATTGATTGGTGTACGTGCATACCATTACCATTATCACCAAATAGTGGTTTTGGCATAAATGTAGCAGATTTACCATTTAAGTGAGCTACCATTTTTACAACATACTTATATTTTTGTACGTTATCAGCTGCTTCAATTAAATCTCCAAATACGATACCAATCTCACCTTGTGCTTGTGCAACTTCGTGGTGTCCAAGAACAACTTCTAAACCAACTTGCTCTAAGATTTGCATCATTTCTGCTCTTAAATCTACCATTGAATCTGTTGGTTGAACTGGGAAATATCCACCTTTAGTTCTAGGTCTGTGACCCATGTTACCCATTTCATAATCAGTATCATCTGACCAACAACCCTCTTCTGAATCTACTCTATAGTAAGACTCATTGATCTCATCTTTAATTTTTACGTCATCGAAAATAAAGAATTCATTTTCTGGTCCAAAGTATGCTACATCACCGATTCCAGCTTCAGCTAAATGCTCTAATGATTTCTTAGCAATAGATCTTGGACACTTTTCATACATTTGACCTTTATAGATATCATAAACATCACAAAATACGATAATTGTAGAATCAGCAGTAAATGGATCTAAGAAAGCAGTCTCTACATCTGGCTTTAAAATCATATCAGATTTGTTAATTGGTTGCCATGCATCTACAGATGAACCATCAAAAGGCATACCACCTTCTAATTGCTCTGCACTTACAGCACTCATCATGTAAGTTAAGTGATGCCACATACCCTTAAGATCAGAGAATCTAAAATCAACAAATTTTACTTCGTTCTCTTCACAAAATTTGAAAAACTCTTCAGTGTTGTTAACAAATTTTCCCATTATTATTACTCCTTGAAATTGTTATGGTCTATTGTAGCTAAATAAAAAAAATATAAGATAAAAAAACTGTATAAAAAATATACAATGTAATATTTTTTATATTATTTTAATAGCATTATTTGTTTAAAAATTAACTACTATCTTTTCTCTGTTTTTAAATTTTATACAAGTTGTATAACCAATATCCTTTGCTAGTTTACTTACCTCGTCATACTTAAATCCTATTTGCTCAATTTCATGAGCATCTGAAGAGAAAGTGATAGGAATATCTAACTCAAAGGCTAACTCTAATAACTCTTTTGAAGGATAAGTCTGAGCTATTGGTTTTCTTAAGCCTGCTGCATTTATTTCTAATACCATATTAGCTTTTTTGATTTCTGCCATTGCTTTTTTTGCAATAGATTTTATATCTTTATTTGGTAAATACTTAAATACTTTTATTAAATCTAAATGTCCTACCATATCAAATAGTCTTGATTTTGCAAGTTCTTCAATTGCTTGAAAGTAATCAATCCAAATATCATCAATATTTTTCTCTTTGTACTTACCAATAAATTCAGGATTATCAAAACCCCAAAGAGAGTTATTTTTTTCTTGTATAAAGTGAACAGAACCAATAAGATAATCAACATCTGCTTTTAAGATTTCATCTAACATAAGATTTTTGTCTTGCATAAAATCTACTTCATAAGCAAGAAGTATCTCAATTTTATCTTTATATTTATTTTGTAAAAACTTTACATCATTTTCATAAAACTCTTTTTGAGATATATCCATTCTATATTTTGGATCAAAAGGCATAGGAGCATGATCAGAAAAACCAAATACATCAATCCCTACTTCTATTGCTCTTTTTATATACTCTTCTGTAGTTCCATTTGCATGATTACATAAAGAAGTATGATTATGTAAATCAACTCTTTGTTTTAAGATACTCAATTTAAGATACCTGAACCTTGAATTTTTGTACTTCTATCTTCTGCATAAACTCTTTTCCCATCAATAATATCATATTTCCAGATTGGAGCTTGTGCTTTAAAATCCTCTACAAATTCATCTATCATTTCTAAAGCAACTCTTCTTTTAGGAGAACAAACAGCTGCAATATAAGAACTTTCATGATTTAAAACATCACCTCTTGAGTGAGCCATTAAAACAATTGCATTTTTTTCATTTGCTTTTTTTTGCCAAGAATCAAACCAAGAGTTTAAGATAGGTTCATATATATCAAATGATAACCCATCAATTGAATTTTCATCTCTAACAACACCAACAAAAGTTATGATTGCTCCATAGTTAGAAGATTTAAACTCTTCATACCAAGAGTTTGTTATTTGTTCTACAGGAAGTGAACCTTCAAATAGTTGTAACTTTTCCACTACTAATTATCCACCACATACAGGAGGTAATAATGAAACTTTATCTCCATCACTTAATGCTACATCTTTTGATGCAACTAATGTATCATTTACAGCAACTGCACATGTCTCTAACCATTTAGAAACATCTTGGTCTTCTTTTAATAATGCACCTAATTCATTTAAATTAGAAATTTCAACATCTAATGCTTCTTTATTGATTGGGCCAAGAAATTCTACTTTAACCATATTTAACCCCTTATTTACTAAATTTCATGTATTATATCAAATTTAATTTAAGTTAGGATGACCTAAATCAATGTTATTTGCTAAAATAGATTTTATTAATTTACTACCGTTTCATGTATTTATAAAGAAAAATATTAAATCCAATCAAGTTAAAGCTATCATAGAGTATAAAAAATCTTACCCTTCAGTTATAAATAAAAAGTTTAAAAAAAGAAAAGTTGATTCTGCTTTTATTTCATCTATTGCTTCTAGAGGAGAAAAAAGATTAGACTTTGGAATTATTGCAAGAGCTGATGTTCAATCTGTGATTTTAATTCCAGGAGAAGAAAAAGAAGACTACCAAAGTGAAACTTCTAATGCCCTTGCTAAAGTTTTAGACCTAAAAGGAAAAGTTTTAATTGGAGATAAAGCCTTAAAATATTTCCATGACAGTGAAGATAAAAACTTTATTGACTTAGCACTTGCTTGGCAAGATAAATATAATCTACCTTTTGTTTTTGCAACTTTATGTTTTAACAAAAATGAAAGATACTTAAAAAAAGTTACAAGAAGATTTAACAAAAGAAAAATATATATTCCTCAATATATATTAGAAAACTATTCAAAAAGAAGTGGCATTTCAAAAGAAGCAATATTAGAGTATCTAAAAAGAATAGATTATGATATTGGAATAAAAGAGAAAAGAGCCATTAAAAAATTTTTACAATTGACAAAGAGTTTATAATGACAATATATGATTCATTTATTTTAGGAGTTATTGAAGGAATAACAGAGTTTTTACCAATTTCTTCAACAGGACACTTAATAGTTGCAAGTGAGTTTCTAGGAATAGATCAAACAAGCGTAAATAAAGCTTATGAAGTAATCATTCAATTTGCTGCTATTTTAGCAGTTGTACTAAACTATCCTTCAAAGTTTACTTTTTCACATATTAATCTTTGGACAAAAGTTTTTATTGCCTTTTTACCTATTGCAATAATTGGTTTTATCTTCTCAGATCAAGTTAAAGCAATGTTTTCAATTGAAATAGTTGCTTGGATGTTTATAATTGGAGGAATTGTCTTCTTAGTCGTAGAAAGGTTTTATGATGAATCACAACACACCACATCTGATGTAGAAGATATTAGTTTTAAACAATCATTATATATAGGTCTTGCTCAAATTTTTGCACTTATTCCTGGTACATCAAGGGCTGGGTCAAGTATCATTGGAGCTATGCTTGTGGGATTAAATAGAAAAGCAAGTGCTGAGTTCTCTTTTCTTCTTGCTTTTCCTGTTATGTGTGCAACTACAGGATATGATGTAGTAAAACACCATGAAGAATTATTCATGGCTGGAAATTTAATCAACCTTGCAATAGGTTTTGTTGTATCTTTTGTTATTGCATTTATTGCAATAAAACTATTCTTAAAATTCCTAGAGAACTTTACTTTTGTTGCCTTTGGAATATATAGAATAGTCTTTGGTATTTTACTGTTAAGCTTTGCCTAACATATCATCCACGATTGACTCTATAGCATTATACTTTATAGAGTCAACAAGTTTTTTACTTATACTATAATTATCTTTTTTCAAAATATTTATAAACTTTTCAGAACTTAGTTCATTTTCTCTTAATACATAACATAAGCCTTTGTTCTCTAGAAACTTAGCATTTGTATATTGATGGTCTTTTGCAGCATAAGGGAAAGGCACAAAAAGTGTAGGTAAAGAGTTTGCACATAACTCCCATAAAGTTGAAGCCCCTGAACGACTTACTGCAAAATCTGCTTCACCCATTTTTGAAGCTAAGTCATCACTAAAGGCAAAAACATCAACTTCTAAGCCTAGTTTTTTATACTCTTTACTTACTCTTTCAAAATCATTTTTCCCAGTTTGATGAATAATATTTAGATTTAACTTCTTTAAATCCTTTGCAACACTAAGGGCAAAATCATTTATTGCTTTAGCTCCTTGAGAACCACCTAAAAATATTACTGTTTTTAACTCATCCCTTATTCTTGCATTATCAAAAAACTCTTCACTTACAGGATAGTCTTTAATTGGTGAATCAACTAAAAATGATGAGTAAACTTCTGAAGCAAATCGTGCAGTTTTTTCATTTAATTTACCCATAACTGAGTTTTGTTCATGTATAAATAAATAACAATCAACTGTTGTAATAGCAGCTAATGTTGCAGGTGCAGCAGAAAAACCACCTACACTAACTACTGTGGATACTTTAAACTTTTGAAAAATAGTTCTACATTTACTTACTTGAGAAACAATTTGCATTAAAGATTGTATTTTTCCAAAGAAGTTCTTATTTACAACTCCTCTTGTATCTAAAAATATTGCTTTTTTTAATCTTTTATCATCTTCAAACCAACTAGGGTCTTGTCCATTTGCAGAACCTATAAATATAACTTTATATCCTCTTTTATGAAACTCTTCTATAAAAGCATCTGCAACTTTTAGGTGTCCACCAGTTCCTCCACCAGTAACTACAACAGTTTTCTTCATCATTTAACCTTTTTTCTCATATCAACTGATTTACTTATAGACAATACCATACCTATTGCTATTGCCATAGATAACATTGAGGAACCACCATAAGATAAAAGTGGAACTGCAATACCTTTAATAGGAATCATCCCTGAAATTCCATATGAATTAATTAAGAATGCAATTATAATCATTAAAGCTATACCAATAGTAAACAAGTGATAAATTTTATTTTCAACTCTTCCACTAATTTTAAATATTCTAAGTACAATCAAAAACATAATTATACTAATAAGTACTAAACCAATAAAACCTATCTCTTCTGTCATTCCGGCTAAAACAAAGTCTGTATGAACCTCAGATAAAAACCCAAGTTTTATATCACCTAAGCCTAAACCTTGGCCAAAAAATCCGCCATTATTCATTGCATTTAGTGAGTGTGAAACTTGATATGGTTCTGGTAAGTCTTCAATTCTTAAATACTTATCTGCCCACGATGGTAAAACCATTAAAATACCATCTTGTACCATTGCCCACCATGAAAAAATTCTTTGAATTCTATGTGGTGCTGCTAAAATTAATCCAACAAGAGCTAAAACTCCTACTAAACCTAAAGTAACAAAAACTTTGTAAGATCTATTTGCAAATATTAAAAGAATAAATAAAATTCCACCTAATAAAACAACTTGTCCTAAATCCTTTTGTAAAAAGGCAATTATAAATACAATAATAATAAAACTAAAAAAGTAAGGTAACAGTAAAATAAACTCTTCTTTTAGTGTAATTTTTTTAGGTATCTCAATTAATCTTCTATGAAATGACCATGAAAGAAAATAGATAAAACCTATTTTAAAAAACTCTACAGGAGACAATGAAAATCCAGGTAACCTAATCCATCTATTAGCTCCACCTGAAGCAGTTACTAAAGAAGAAGGAAGAAATGGCATTACTGCCATAAGTATAAAAAATAAAATAAATAAAAACATTCCTAATCTATTGACAACTTTATCGGGATCTATTAATGAAAATCCCCACATCAAAAGAATTGAAACAATTCCAACAAATAGCTGTCTTAAGAAAAAGTGGAATTGATTATACTCATAATACTGCACTGTATAGACACTTAGGGAGTAAGAGAATATAATACTTATTATAATAAGTGAAGATACAAGTAGAAACAGTACATAATCAGCTTGGTAAACTCTATTATTTTTAATTTGATTTTTGTTAGAATGCATTCGCTATTATATTATATTATGGATAAATATGTCTTCAAAACTTAACGATAATGATAACAAAATTAAGAAAATTGTAATTCTGTTTTTTTTCATACTTTTTTTAATTATTATTCTAATTACATCTGTATACTTTACAGTTAATAATGAAAGAGATTTACCTAGTTTAGAAAGTTCAAAAAAAGAGCTTTCAGTTAGAGGTGAAATAATAAGTGCTGATAACTTTAAAATCACTAGCTCTAAAAAAATTTACAAAGCTTCAATTGACTCTAGATATTTAGATAAAAATAAAAAGGAACTATTTATAAAACTTTTTTCTATCTATAGTAATATTCCCTATGAAAAGATAGAAGAAAAGATTAATGAGTCTTTTCTTAAACCTGGATACTTAGTACTTTCATATAATATTGATTCAAGAACTGCAAAAAACTTAAAAGAATTAGGTTTTAAGCTTAGAAAACTAGGAGTTTTTAAAGCAAGAAAAGTTGATGGAGGAAGAATCCTTAGAGGATTAAGTATTGTAGAAAGTGGTGAAAAAAGAGTTTACTCATATGAAGATACTTTAACTCCAGTAGTAGGTTATATTAGAAAATATGAATCTGAGAATGGAAAAACAAAAGTAAAAGGAATTAAAGGTTTAGAAAAAAAGTTTAATGACCTTTTAAATAGTAGTAAAGATGGAGTACTTAGTGGAAATAGAGATGTATTATCATATATTTCATTTAACAAAGACTCAACTATCAAAAAAAGAGTTGATGGAGCAAATTTAGTTTTAAATATTCCACTTAAACTACAAAAAAATAATGAATCAATACTAGATAGATATAAAGAAAAGTTAGGTGCAGAAGAAATCATTGTTTCTATTATGGATAGTAAAACAGGAAAAATTCTTTCGCTAGCTTCATCAAATAGATTTAATCCTGAAAGAATTTACCAAAAAGATATTCCATCACTTAATGTTAACGCTATAGAATATCAATACGAACCAGGTTCTGTTATAAAACCAGTTTCTATTGCATTAGTAATGGACAAAGGAAGAGTAAAAGACAATGAACTTTTCTTTGCATACAATACAAAAGGAAAACCAAATAAAAAAGGAGAATATCCAAAAGCTAGATATAAATTAGATAGATTTTTTATTAAAGATGACCATAGATTTAAAAAACACTATTTAACACTTGATGATATCTTTATTTTCTCTTCAAATATTGGAACCTTACAACTTGCACAAAGACTTACTGGTCCAGAGTTTTTTGAAGGTATGAAAAGGTTTGGTTTTACAAGAAAAACAGGTATTGATTTACCATATGAAAAGAAAGGTGTTATGCCAAAAGTTTGGCAATTTGCTGCAAACGATAAAGAAAAAGAAGATAACGTATTTAAAGCAACTGTATCTTACGGACAAGGTATGACATCAACATTTATGCAAATTATGAAAGCTTACTCAGTTTTCAATAATGGAGGAAAAACTGTTACACCAAGAATTGTTTCACATATAGAACTAGATAATGAAAAGTTTAAGAAAGATGTATTAGAGGGTGAAAGAATTATCAAAAAATCAACAGCTGATGAAATAAAAAGACTTCTAATTAAAACTGTTCAAAAAGGGACTGGTAGAGCAGCACAAATTGATGGATTAGAAATTGGTGGAAAGACAGGTACAGCACAAGTAGCTGAAGGTGGAAAGTATGTTAAAAAATATATTTCTTCATTCTTTGGTTTTGTTAATGATGGAGAAAGTTCATATACAATTGGTGTAACAGTAGTAGACCCAATATCAAGAGGTAAATACTGGTACTATCATTATGCAGCATGGTCAGCTGTACCTGTTTTCAAAGAAACAATAAATAACTTAGTAAAGTTAAACTATCTTACACCAAAAAAAGATATAATTTCAAAAAATTAAATTAATAAAAGGATAAATATGTTTGGTCTTGGTAGAAAAGAACTAAAAGAATATAATTACTCTGCAGAAGAGTTAGCAAAATTTCAATATGCAAAAATAGATACTGAAAAAGGAACAATCTTTATTAAACTTTTTAATAATGAAACTCCGAATACTGTTTCTAACTTTGCAACATTAGCAAATGATGGATTCTATGATGATTTAAACTTCCACAGAGTTATTCCAGGTTTTATGGCACAAGGTGGATGTCCAGAAGGTTCTGGAATGGGTGGTCCTGATTGGGCAATAGAATGTGAAACAGATGCTGAAAAACAAGTACACAATAAAGGTAGCTTATCTATGGCTCACGCTGGTCCAAATACTGGTGGTAGTCAATTCTTTATTTGTTTTGAATCTCAGCCTCACCTAGATAATCAACACACAGTTTTTGGTGAAATCGAAGAAGGAGATGAAGATAGTTTTGAAGTTCTTGATTCAATTAGACAAGGGGACAAAATAAACTCAATTAAAATCTTAGAAAAAAAAGATTAATATAATTCTAGAGAGAAATATCTCTCTAGAATCTCTACCCTAATAACTCTTGAATTAAATCTTCGTATAATACCTATATAAATCCAAAGAAAGTCAATTTATGCTTAAAAAGTCTATTTTTATACTGATACTACTGCCTAATGTATTAACAGCAAATACAAAAGAATACTGTATTTCTAAAAGCAATATTGAAAAAGTGATTGGATTAACAAAATTTAATACTAAAGAAGAGTTTATTAAAAAGTGCAATGGGAAATTGATATTTATATATAAAAACAATAATTGTAGATTCTTTACTATGAAAAGTATGAAGTTTGATATTTATATAAAAGATGAAAATAATACAAGCTTATTTAAAATAAATGAACGAAAAAAAGTATGCGGTAAAGAAATAATAGAGTACGTTAATAAGTAATAGCCGAAAAATGTGGGCTAAAAAAAAGCTTACCATTAGCAACTAAGGATAAGTTGGTAAAGGTAAGCTTTAATAGAAATAAACTCAAGAGCTGGCAGCGACCTACGTTTCCACAAGGGGGCCCTGCAGTATTATCAGCGCAGAAGTGCTTGACTTCCAGGTTCGG
>NZ_PDKE01000081.1:0-425 GCF_004116715.1 Arcobacter sp. CECT 8989
GATTTAGATGATAAATTCATTCAACCAAGTATTGAAGAAGCAGTAGCTGATGATAAACCAACTTGTGGAAATATTCTCACAGCTGTTGGAGCATTTGGAATTGAAAGAGGATTAGTAGGTGTTGAAGATAGTCAAACAACAGTCAATGTATATGATGTAAATACAGGTGCTACTATCACTCAAGTAATCCAAACACCAAATAGAACAGTTCAATACCACGGAGATTTGGAAATTCCAGGAGTTCCAGGAAAAGCTTCTCCGATAGAAATGTTTTTTAAAAATATAACTGGTGGTAAAACAGGGCATTATCTTCCTACTGGAAATAAATATGATATTTTTGATGGTGTTAAAGCAACTTGTTTAGATATATCAATGCCAGTTATTTTTGTAAAAGCTGAAGATATTGGTTTAACAGGGTATGAAAG
>NZ_PDKE01000082.1:0-424 GCF_004116715.1 Arcobacter sp. CECT 8989
TGCTAATTGTGTATCAATTTTAGTATCTAATTTGATATATGCCTTAGCAATTTTTGAGTTACCCATATCAATAATAACTTTTGCACGTCTAAGTGCTGTAATCGCTTCTTCAATAATTGCAAACATTGCTTCAGTCTCTTTATCTTGTGCAATCTCTTTAGGGAATGAAGTAATCATTAATGAAGACGCACCATCTTCTAAAGATGTTCCTGATAATTTGTGATATAAGTAATCAGAAATAAATGGCATAAATGGAGATACTAATTTAAGTGTCTCTTTGAAAATAGCGCCAAGCTCAGAAATAGACTCTTTACTAGCTTTAGAGTACTCAATACCCCAATCACAGAATTCTGTCCATACAAATTTATATAAAATAGATGCTGCTTCATTGAATTTAAATGTTTCAAGTGCTTCTCTTACATCT
>NZ_PDKE01000083.1:0-424 GCF_004116715.1 Arcobacter sp. CECT 8989
CTGTAATAATATTAATATTATAAGTAATGGCAAGTCTTGAAAAGTCCTCTTTAAATCGTTCTGTATATTTTGCAAGTTCTCGTATAGCATCTGCTTCACTTAAATGATTAAATTCTGCCATCAATGGAGCATTAAAAAACTCTGGGAAAAGATCAAAGTCACTTCTATATCCAGATACTGCATCTATGAAATATTCAGCTTGTTCGATTACTTCTCCATACTTTTTATAAAGTCTCATTTGCCATTGAATAAGTCCTAGTCTTATGACTTTTTTTTGTGCCATTGGCTTTATTGTTGGTTTTGAGTAATAGATATTATTCCACGAAAGTAAACAAGCATACTCTTTACTTTCGATATCACCTTCAAGATAATTTTTTATTACTCTTCTTACATAAAAATCATTTGAGAGTTGGAAATTAAGTAC
>NZ_PDKE01000084.1:0-423 GCF_004116715.1 Arcobacter sp. CECT 8989
TCCCAGAGGAAGAACTTGGCAAACAAAAAAAATAAGAAAATTTGATAAAAATCGTGCAAAAAGAATAAGATGGATAAAATATCTAATACAAAATTTTAATAAAATTGAAGAAAATATATTTGCTTTTTTTTATAGAGAGACAGAAGGTCAAAATAGAGGAAAACTTCGTTTGTATATTTGGGCAAAATCGCATGATTATGTTGTAATCATTGAAAAACTAAATAGAAACAGCAGTTTTTTAGTAACAGCTTGTGATATTGAAGATAATTATAATAAATCGACATATCAAGATAGATATGAAAAGTCAGGTGATTTGAATTTAGGATTGTCAACATGGATTTAATAAAAAATGGTCGCCAGTTTGGGCAGGCGAGCACCCCATCTCTTTTTACATCTTTGGTAAATGAGCATAAGAATTATTAC
>NZ_PDKE01000085.1:0-422 GCF_004116715.1 Arcobacter sp. CECT 8989
CTTTAAAACTACTACTAAACATCTCTTTGCAATCATAGCCTAAAGCAACAGCAGTTGCAGCAGCTGTTGTTGTACCAGCTGGAACAGATTCAGCTAAAATAATATAATCATCTTTACACTCATACTCTTGACCAAAATCTAAACCTTTTTTAAAAACATCCATTGCATCAATATTTGCACCATTTGTAATATCTCCTGCAACAGAAATCCCAAATTCATGTTTTGTAAAGTGCTCTATTCTAGGTAAGTTTTTAATTCCTAAATTTAAAATCTCAATATTTGAAAAAGGCTTTAAAAGATGAGTCGCTCTTGTAAGTATTGCAGGAGTTGGTACACCTTTAGGAGTTTGGGCAATTGATTCTAAACTTCTAACTTCTCCACAAGTTACAAATTCACTATCTAATGTAGGAGTTAAATATATT
>NZ_PDKE01000086.1:0-421 GCF_004116715.1 Arcobacter sp. CECT 8989
CTTTGATAATAAGCATTTGCATAAGAGTTATCTATTTCAAGAGCTTGATTAGTAAGGTTTAGTGCCCAATTTGCTTCACCCATTTCTAAAACAGCATCTGCTTTATAAGTTAAGGCCTCTACTTCATCAGGTCTTATATTTAACATCTCATCATAAATCTCAACTTTACCTGCAGCAGTCGATTCTTGACTAGCTCTTAGCCATAACGAGTGAATAGTATTAGTAACTTCAATCTCATGTTGATTACGTTTTACTTGCTTAGACCTACTTTCTAAATCTTTTTCAAAATTTAAAAGTCTCTCTTCATACTCTTGTATAATCTTCGAGGTCTTTTCATCAATCATATTTTTTACTTTTTCATTTGTATCTTTGATTGAAGTCCAACCTACAATTACAAGTAAAGATGTTGCAGCAGCAATAA
>NZ_PDKE01000087.1:0-421 GCF_004116715.1 Arcobacter sp. CECT 8989
AAGAAAGGTTTTCCATGAATCATAGCCATTGGTTTAGGTACATCTTTAACCACACTTCTTAATCTTGTACCATACCCTCCCACAAGAATAAATACTTTTACTTTATTATTGAAAATTGACATATTATAGTATCTGTTGCCCCAATAGAAGATAATTGTGCTTCATATGCATTTGTTAACTCAGTAGAATCTATAAAGCTTCCCCACTCTTTATCCCCGCCTGGTTTTCCATTACTTAACCAATATAAATGGTTTGACAAAGGATATCTTTGAATATATTTAATAAAATCTACATTTAAACCACATTGTTTTGCTAGTATTTTAAGAGTATGTTCTGTATAAAGAAATAAGTGGCAACTCCAATATGTAAATTCCGAAAAAGGCAAATTTTTATATATTGTCAATAATGCATCATTTGCATT
>NZ_PDKE01000009.1:0-140473 GCF_004116715.1 Arcobacter sp. CECT 8989
ATTAGCTTCGGCTGCATTATCTGCATACTTATCTTTCTTTGACTCTGCAAGAGTTTATGTAGGTTAATGAAAAAGTTTAACTTTATTAAAGTAGCAGTACTCTCACTGCTACTTTTCTTATCTTCAAACCTTTATGCAAGCAAATTCGTTTTAAGTGATGATGGTTTAGTTGACCAAAGAGCTATTGTAAAAATAGAAGAAATTGGTAACGAAGCATTTTCTAAATTAGGTGTAAATATATACGTATATGCAAAAAGTACTTTAGGACTTAATCCAGATATCTCAACAAAAGATAAAATTAAATATATCAAAGATCATGAGACTGAAATTACACAAGCATTACACAAGCCTTATGTTTTACTTACAATGGCAGTGGAAGATACTCACGTAAATTTAATTGTATCTTCAAGTTTAAAAGAGACTGTAGATAAAAATGAAATCTTAAATAGTTATGTTGTACCATTATTAGCATCAAAAGATAAAAACTCTACATTTGCAAAAGCAAGTGCAGCTATTTTAAATGGTTATGCAGCTATTGCAGATACAATCGCAGAATCAAAAAATATTAAACTTGAAAGTAGTATTGGAAGTTCAGGTAAAGTTGCTGGAACAGTATGGAAAGTCTTTATGTACTCATTAATTGTAGTTGGACTTTTACTTTATGTTTATGCAGTTCTTAGAAGAAAAAAATAGGATAACTAATTTATGAAAAAAAGAAACCTTTGGCCTTTTTTATTTATAGGTATTTTCTCATTCACTTTTTCAATGATTGTTTGGACTATTTACTCAGCAGTAAATACTCCCGTTCATGAAGATGAGACATTTTTAAAGTCATATCAGGATTTAGATGAGCATTATAATGATGTAGTTAATTCAAATAGAGTATTTTCATCAAAGTATAATTTTCAAATTGTATTTAATGAAAATAAAGAGTTTGGACTAGTAATTGATGATATGTTTAAAGGGCAAAGAGTTATTGAAAAAACTTCAGCTCATAAAAAAACTTTTATTAAAGGTAAAAATAAAGTTGCTGTAAAAGTTACTGATAAAGCAGGAAATATTGTGAATGATTTAGATATCAACTTTAGAATATCTAGACCAACAAATCACAAATATACAATGGATTTTAAAACAGAAGATTTTAAAATTGAAAATGGTGAATATGTTACTTATTTAGATTTACCATTAAAGGGTAACTGGAATGTTACTGGAAACTTTAAAGCCTCAAATGATGTGGGATACATATATATAAAGTCTGATGCTACAGAGCAATAAACTATTAGTATTTCCAACTTCTAGATCAATAAGAGAGTATTTAGATAAAGATAATTTATCTAATACTCTTTTACCTACAATCACTACAATAGATGAGTTTTTTAAAAAATCACTTTTTTTTGAAAATAAAAGAATAATAGATGAAGAACAAAGATTTTTATATCTTAATGAGGCTGCTAAAAATGTAAATCTTTCAGCTTTAGGTATCTCATCTAGTTTTAATGCTTTTTTAAAACAAAGTGATTATATATATAGATTCTTTTTAGAAATATCAAGTGAAAATGTTAGTATAGAATCTATAATTACTGCTGATACATACTCTTATTATGAAGAACATTTAGAAATACTTATTCAAATATACAAAAACTATTTAAATATCTTAGAAAAGAATAATGCAATAGATAGAATAAATATGCATTTACACTTTAAGTTAAATAAAGACTATATAAATAGATATAAAAGCATTAAAATATATTTTGAAGGTTATTTTACTCAATTTGAGTTTGAGATTGTAAAAGAAGTGTCTAAACTATTAGATTTAGAAATAGAGTTTGTTTATAATGAATATAATAAGAAGTCTGTTCAGAAATTTATGAATTATGGGTTTGAATTAGAAGAGGGTAGAAGATATCTTATAAATTTAAGCTCAAAAACTGTAGTTGAAGAGCATATTTTAGATGAGTACCTTGATAGTATAGAGATAAAAGGCTTTTCTTCAAGAATAAATCAAATTACTTTTATAAAAGCTTCTATTGTAAACTTTATTAATAAAGGTCTAAATCCATCTAAAATAGCTCTTGTTTTACCTGATGAAGGCTTAGCTAGACTTTTAAGACTTTTTGATAATGAAGGCTATTTTAACTATGCTATGGGAATAGATATTAGTAATTCAAAACTATATAAAGCTCTTGATGCAATTAATACTTCGCTTTTCGATGATGAGATAAAAGTTTTTAAGAATATTGAGTATTTAAGTATTGATGAAAACTTTTATAAAGAGGTTTTTTCAAATGCTTCAAAATCATATCTAACAAAAGAGAAATTTTTAAAAATATGTGAATATCTAAAAAGTATTGAAGATGAAAACGAATTACTTGAAAAGTTTGATGAAGTATGTTTTAGATATGAAAAACTTGTTTTCTCTCAAGAAGAACCGATAATTTTAAAAGATGCTATGAAAATCTTTTTTCAGAAAGTTTCTTCAATTACTTTAGATGATATTAATTCTGGAAAAATCACAGTAATGGGATTATTAGAAAGTAGACTTATTAATTTCGAAGCAGTTATTATTTGTGATTTCAATGAGTCTTTAATTCCTAAAAGAAGTTTGAAAGATAAGTTTTTATCAACAGCTTTAAAACAAAAAGTTAATCTTCCAACTTCAAGTGATAGAGAAGATTTACAGAAATATTATTATAAAAGATTGATATCAAACTCTAATAATGTAGCTATTTCATATGTAAAAAATGACTCTGACCAAATATCAAGATTTGCAAATAAGTTATTTGATATAAAAATAGATGAAAAGCTTTATGACAATGAATATAAGCATATTCTTTATTCTCAAAATAGTTTAAAACATTTTGCTGAAGATATAGTTCTTGATATAGATTTATCAAAGTTAGTTTGGAGTGCAAGCTCTTTAAAAGAGTTTTTAGAGTGTAAAAGAAAATACTATTTAAATCATATACTTAAAATAAAAGAGCATGATATATCTATAAAGCCAAAAGGCTATGAATTAGGTAATATCATTCATAATACTTTAGAAAAGTATTATAAGCAAGATATGAGAGGTTATGATGTATTACTTGAAATATTTAATAAAAATAGAAGTGAGAATCCATTTTTAAATCTTGATTTAGAGATTTGGAAGAAAAAGTTAAAAGAGTTTGTATCTTTAGAAGAAAAAAGATTTGAACAGGGATATAAAGTTTTAGAGTTAGAAAAAGCTTTTTTTTGTGAATTTGAGGGAGTAAAGCTTCAAGGTAAGATTGATAGAATTGATATTTTAAATGATGAATATTTTGTGTTAGACTATAAGACATCATCAAATTTAAAAGTTAGCACAAAAAGAACTTATGAAAAAGCAGTGGATTTTCAGTTAGAGTTTTATTTTTTAGGTGTTGAAAGTTTATATAATAGTAATAGTATTAATACTTTTTATTATGATTTACATAATATGAAACTTCTTGAAGAAGTAGTATTAAATGAGAAGTTAAAATTGCTAAAAAATATTTTTACAGAGTTTAAAACAACTAGTGTAAACTTTGAGAAGTGTGATAATAATCAAATTTGTCAATATTGTATTTATAAGACAATTTGTAATAAAGAGTAGTTTTTATACAATTAAATAGTATATTATTTGTAGAGAGTGGATAAAATATAAGTCTCTTAAGTTTACAAATTTGACATAAAAAAAGGCTTTGGTTTAATCCAAAGCCTTTTTTATTTGTACTATAAAGTTTCTAGAGTTTTAGAAAGAGTATTGTACGTGAACTCTACCGATTGTTGAATCGATGTCATCATTTGCAGCATTTACATCATCTTTTTCAAATAGACCAAGTCTTACAAATGTATAGAAGTTTTTACTCATATCATACTTAACTTGACCATAAATTTCATTTTGATCAGTTGAGTTTGATTCTGAATCAGCATCTAAATCAGAGTAGTTAACTGATAAGTTAATTTTAGGTGTAACTTGTGCATTTACAGAAGCGTATAATACAGAAGCGTCAGAAATACCTGTTAAAGTAACTCTCCAGTGCTCATCATAACCAGTTGCTGCACTATAATCTAAAGCAGAAAGACCACCTTCCTCATCTGTTTCACCATATCCAATGTGAGCTCCAAAGATCCCCATTTGCGCTCTCATACCAAGCTTCCAAAGTTTGTTGTCTTCACTTGTTCCGTTAAGTTCTAATGCAGTATATCTAGCATATGGAGCTAATTTTACATCAGCAACATCATAAGATGCAGCTAATCCAATAGTGTATGCATCTAAAATATCTTGAACATCAATGTACCATGCATCAGCAGTGATACCAGCAATGTTTAAAATAGCCCCAGCAGTAACAACATTTTCATCACCTGAAATATCAGATACTTTATTGTTATCTAAGTCAAGATCTGTACTTAATTCACCAACTTCAACCCCTAGGTTTGTTTGATTAAAGTAAGCACCTGCTAATGTAAGAGGTCCAAAATTAGTTTGAGCTAAGATACCAGTACCTGTTTGCTCATTACCCATTGCATCTCTATGTAAAGTAAATGGAGTAGCTAAACCTTGCTTACCAACTGTAATTGCAGTATTAGAAATTCCAGTATAAGTGAAGTTAACTTCTGATAGATTTACGTCAACTTGTTGATCTCCATTAGTATGAGTATTTAAAGATGCAGGACTTGCTCCTTCAGTACCAATAATAAATCTAGTATTTGCAGTAACATCTTCATTAACTTTTGATTTTAAGTTAAGAGCAATTTTATAATTATTTGAATTTGAACTCTCAAATTTATTATTATCTGCATTCCAGTTTTCCTCATAATCATTATATCTGTATGCAACTGTACCAGATACGTCTACGTTTTTAATAGCTTCTGCTAAAGGTTGTGCAGATGCAGTAGTTCCTGCAACTGCAATTGCAGCTACTAAACTCATTTTTGCGAATTTTTTCATTTTTGTCCCTTTTGTGTGAAATTAGCCTTAATTATACATAAAAGTTATTAAATAAGTGTTAAAAAGTTGTAAAAATAATATACAGTTAACAGTTTGTTAACTTTTTTGAGATATTAAGACATCTTCAATAATTTTTGTTATGTCTCCATCAAGAATTGCATCAACATTTGAATAGCCTATATTACTTCTTGTGTCTTTTACTTGCTGGTATGGTTGTAAAACGTATGATCTAATTTGATGTCCCCACCCAATTTCACTTTTTTCAATACCATTTTTTTCTGCTTGTTGTTTTTCTAGTTCAAGTTCATAAAGTCTTGATTTAAGCATTTTCATAGCGCTTGCTTTATTTTTGTGTTGAGATCTATCATTTTGACATTGAACTACAATACCTGATTCTATATGAGTTATTCTAATGGCACTTTCTGTTTTATTAACATGTTGTCCACCAGCTCCACTTGCTCTATATGTGTCTATTCTTATATCTTTATCTTCAATTTCAATATCAATATTATCATCAATCTCTGGACTTACCATAACAGAAGCAAAAGAGGTATGTCTTTTTGCATTAGAGTCAAAAGGAGAAATTCTAACAAGTCTATGAATACCATTTTCAGCTTTTAAATAGCCATAGGCATTTTCACCTTTGATTATAAAAGAAACGTCTTTTATACCAGCTTCTTCACCATCTTGATAATCAAGGAGTTCTATTTTAAAGTTTTGTCTCTCTGCCCATCTTAAATACATCCTATAAAGCATACTTGCCCAATCTTGAGACTCAGTACCCCCTGCACCAGGGTGAATAGAAACAATTGCATTGGAAGAGTCATCAGGTGAGCTTAACATTACAGCAATTTCAGTAGACTTTACTAACTCTTCAAGCTCTTTTGCTTCTTCAAAAAGAAGCTCAAAAGTATCTTCATCACTCTCTTCATTTGCTAATTCAAATAGTTCATTACTTCCACTTAAAGCATCATTTGCTTTATTGAATTTACTTAAGTTACTAAGGATTCTATTTTTTTCAATACCAATTTTTGTTGCTTTTTCTACATCAGACCAAAAATTTTGGTCTGCTTCAAGTTTTTCAATCTCTTTAATTCTTTCTTCTAACTCTTCTGGTTTTAGAATATTTTTAATATTTTCTAATTTAGTATTAAGAAGCTTTAGTAATTCAGAGTATTCATAATTATCCATGTAATTATTTATTTTCCTCTGTAGTTTTTTCTTTCTTTTCTTTTAGACTTCTTAAGTAAACATATACATTTTTAACATCATTGTCATTCATTAATGTAGCATATGGTTTCATAACAAAAGCCATTCCTCTATCATAATCACCTAAATTATAACCTCTAATCGAAAGACTAAAGTCTTGAAGATTTAAACTATTAATAGCTCTTGATACACCTTTTGCTTTAATTTCACCGTTTTTACCATGACATGAAATACATTTGTTATTATAAAGTTTTTCACCTGATTTACTTTTTCTAATATAAGCTTGTTTTTTCTTTGTAGCTATCTCTTGTTTTTTTCTCTCTTCAAGTCTATTTAAAATTTTCTCTTCTAAAGCTTTTTCATCAATTGATGATAAGTTTACTTCCTCTTTTTTAAATATATAAATGTAGTTTGCACCGTTTTTAGTTTTATCAATATTTATATCTGCAACAGACCAACCCTCATTTTTCATATCTTGTACAGATTTTTGGTTTTGACATTCTCCACCACTTAAAGCAGTAGTTTCAATAGTCATCATTGATTTATGGTTTTCTTTAAAACACATTGTTGTTTGAGCTGTTGCAATAGTTGCAGTTAAAATAGAAGTTAATGCAATGCTAGATAGAAGTTTCATTTATATCCTTTTATTAAATTAAGGATATTATAGCAAAGATAAGATAAATAATAATTTTAAAGTAAAAAAAAAGCTAGAGAGAAATCTCTCTAGCTTTAGGAAAAAGTAAATTAAACTTTCCTATTAGAAAGAGTATTGTACTTGTAATCTTCCGATTGTTCCATCGTTATCTTTAACTTTTCCATTTTCATCAGTGTAATCATTTTCAAAGTCTGCTTGACCAAGTCTGATGTATCCACCAAAGTTTTTAGACATTTGGTAAGAAGCTTGTAAGTAAAGTTCTGTATCAGTTGCATCTTCTCTTAATGTATTCCCATTGCTAGAAATTTTATCTTTATCTAATTGGTGGTAATTAACAGAAAGGTTTAAAGATGGTAATACTTGAGCTCCAACTTTAACTTGTAAGTACTCAGCATCTGCAACACCGTTTAATTGAACAGTGTAACCTTGCATACCAGTTTTAGCATCGTTATCTAAAGCTGCTAAACCACCTTCTTTATCAGTCCAACCATAGTTAACGTTTGCAGAGAAAATTCCAGCTTTAAGACCTAACATAATTTTTGTTAATGAGTGATCTTCTTGAGCAAATTCTTTTGCAGTATCTCTTGCTGCAGCAAGTGCAAGTCCAGCACCTTGAGCAAAGTTAGTTGCAAAGTTTTTGTCAAGATCTAACTCAGTGTGTCTTGCACCAATTGATAATTTAACTGCATCTAAGTCAAACTTAGCCATTGCACCTAATGTATAAGTGTCAAAAGAATCTTGCATATCTAAGTACCATGCGTCTAATGCAACAGGACCAATGTTAGCCATTGCACCTACAGTAATAACATTTTGGTCACCTTCAACAACTTCTGTTGCTTTAGTTGCATCAGCATTTGCACCAATTAAAGTTTCACTACCAGAAACTTTTGCATCAGAAGATGTATTTAGGTTAGTTTGGTTGAAGTAAGCACCAGCTAAAGTAACAGGACCAACATTAGTTAATGCTAAGATACCAGTACCAGTTTGCTCATTACCATCAGAATCAACAGCTACAGTCCATGGAGTAGTTAAACCTTGTTTACCTACATTAACAGTAGTGTTTGCAATACCAGTGTAAGAGAAATAAACATTTGATAAAGAGATATCAGCTTGTCCATCTCCACCTGTAGTGTAGTCTAATCCTACCATATTACCATTAGTTTGTGAACCAACAATAAATCTAGTTACTGCAGTTACATCATCATTAACTTTAGATTTAGCAGTTAATGCAATTTTATACTTATTGTTTGAAAGATCTCTATCTGAAGAATCATTGTTAGCATCGTCTCTTGCATTGTCTTCAAAAGCTCTATCATCATATCTATATACAACTGTACCAGATACGTCTACATTTTTAATAGCTTCTGCTAAAGGTTGTGCAGATGCAGCAGTTCCAGCTACAGCTAATGCAGCTACTAAACTCATTTTTGCGAATTTTTTCATTTTGTCTCCTAAGTTTACAAATAATTGCAGTTAACCGGATGCGCGAACAATCTACAAGTAGACCTTTCCGGATGACCGTTGCACAAATTCTACTGCACAAAAAATAAAAGTTTTCTTAAATTGATCTTTTATTGACCTTTTGGTGGTAAATTTAAGCATATATTCAAATACATATAAAAATTATATTTTTTTTGAAAAATATTTCTTATACATCTTGTAAAATTGTATTTAATTTTCTAGTGAGACAATGCAGTTTTTTAAAATATCTGGTTTAGAGATTTTTATTTTTAAGTTTTTTATAGGGTATTTCTTTTTTAGTTGCTTTTCTATCGTAGCTATAGCATCTTCTAGTAGTTCGAACTTTTTTTCTTTCATAGTTTTTTCTACTTTTGCTGCAACCTTTGAGTAATCAATAAAGCTACCTTTATCTAAAAAATCATATTCAAAAAAGATATCAATAATAACTCTTTGTTTTTTGATTCTTTCAAAATCAAGTATTCCAATTATGCATTTAAATGTTAGCTTTTCTATTGATATTTTCATGGTGTAACCGTTTTGTAACCTTAAGTGAATTTAAGAATAAAGAAGAGAAGAAGTAGATTAAACTACTCTTTTTTCTTCTCCCTTGATTAGTCTTATTATATTTGGAATATGTTTGTAGTAGATAATAAATGCAATTAAATACATAGGTGCATTACTTCCAACTTCTAATCCATTATTTAAAAATAGTGCAGCTATTACAACAGCTGTAAGACCTAATAATGAAGATAAAGATGATACTTTTAAAACTTTTGCACAAAAAATCCAAACAGCTGCACCAATAAGTGTAGGTATTGGAATAAGAACTAAAAATACACCAAGTCCTGTTGCAACACCTTTTCCACCTTCTAATCCTAAGAAAATAGAATAACAGTGACCTAAGATTGCTAATACAGCAATAGCCCAAAGCGTAGAAGCACTTGCATCAAGCATCATTGCTATTAAAAGAACAATTGTTCCTTTTAATGCATCTAAAATAACAGTTGCCACACTTAGCTTTTTTGCTAAAGAAGGATTTGTTTCTTTTACTACTCTTAATACATTAGTTGCACCAATTGATTTACTACCATGTTCTTTGATATTTACATCTGCAAAAACTTTTGCAAGAAGAAGTCCAAAAGGAATAGAACCAGCTAGAAAAGCTACTATATAAAATAGAATATTAAAATTAAATAGAAAATCCATTTAAAACCTTGAAATTAAATTTGAAGCTGAATTATACCTAAAGTTTGTTTAATCATTTTTGCTTTAATAAGTTATAACAAAAATTTTGATATATTCCCATTAAATTATTTAGTGATATATATAGATAAAATAAAAGGCAAAAGTTGAACTTAAAAATGGATTTAAAAGAAGAAATCTTAAAACTAAAAGAAGAGTTAGATGTAACTTTAGTTGCGCACTTTTATCAAAGAGATGAAGTTTTTGAATTAGCTGATATTACAGGGGACTCTTTAGAACTAGCAAGAAAAGCAAAGCAAACTGACTCAAAATATGTAGTATTTTGTGGTGTAGGTTTTATGGGAGAGAGTGTAAAAGTTTTATCTCCTGAAAAAACAGTATTAATGCCAAAGATTGCCTGTTGTGCAATGGCAAGAATGATTGATGAAGGTTATTACGAGCAAAACCTAAAGCAAATCAATGAAGCAGGAATACCAAATGAAGATATTCTACCAATCACTTATATCAATTCAAGTGCCGCAGTAAAAGCAAAAGTTGGTGAAATGGGAGGTATGGTTTGTACTTCTTCAAATGCTTATAAAATTATTGAAAAAGGTTTAGAATCTGGAAAGAAAATATTCTTTGTACCAGATAGATGCCTTGGACAAAACTTTGCAAAACAGATGAATCTAAAATCAGCAGTTGTTGGTGATGGAAGTGATTTAAAGCAAGCAGATATTATTTGTTATAACGGTTTTTGTTCTGTGCATCAGTTATTTACTGTTGATGATGTAGAGTTTTATAGAGAAAAGTATGAAGACATTTTAGTTGCTGTGCACCCTGAATGTGACCCAAGTGTTTGTGATGCAGCTGATTTTGTAGGTTCTACTTCTCAACTGATTCAGTATATAAAAGATTTACCTCTTGAACAAAAAGTTGTTGTAGGAACTGAGTTTAATATGGTTAATAGGTTAAGAGAAAAAAATACTTATATCTTAAGTTCTACAAAACCAGAGTGTCCAACAATGAATGAAACAACATTAGAAGATGTTTATAGAACACTGAAATCTATAAAAGATAATAATATTAGTGAAGAGACACTAATTAAAGTAAATGATGAAACAATTAAATGGGCAAGAGTTGCTTTAGAGAGGATGCTTGAAGTATGATAAATATTAAGAAGTTTGTTAAAAATGCCATTATAGAAGATAATGGAAGAGGAGACTTATTCTTTGATGTAGCTCCTAAGGGTAAGTTTACTGCAAAAGCAATTGCAAAAGATGATGGAATTTTAGCAGGTGAGCTTTATGCAAAAGCATTAGCAAAAACTGAAAAGTTTGATTGTAAATTTTTAAAGCATGACGGTGATGTTCTAAAAAAAGGTGACGTAATAGCAAAACTTGAAGGTAAAGCTTCAATTCTTTTATCAAGTGAGCGAACTTTTTTAAATATGCTTCAACATGCATCAGGAATTGCAACTATGGCAAATAAGTTTGCAAGTAAGATTGAGGATTTAGAAGTAGCTTTATTAGATACTAGAAAAACTAGACCACAACTTAGAGACTTTGAAAAGTATGCAAGTAGAATTGGTGGAGCTATAAATCATAGACTTGGACTTGATGATTGTCTTATGATTAAAGATACCCATATGAAAACAATTCCAAATCTTGAAGAGTTTATTAAAAAAGCAAGAAAAAGAATCTCTTGGGTTACAAAAATTGAGATTGAGTGTGAAACTTTTGAGCAAGTTAAAACTGCAATGGAAGCAGGAGCTGATATTATTATGTGTGATAATATGGAACCTGAGCAAATAAAAGAAGTAGTTAAGTTTAGAGATGAAGAACATCCTCATGTTTTATTAGAAGCAAGTGGAAATATTAATCTTGATACTGTTAGGGATTATGCTTTAACAGGAGTTGATGCTTTAAGTTCAGGAAGTATTATTCACCAAGCAACTTGGCTTGATTTCTCAATGAAATTTGACTAATTTACTATTTGTTAACAGTTCTAGAGTATAGTGGAAAACATGAAAAAAGACTTTATCCTTAGCAATAAAATCAATATGACAGATTATGCAAAAGCATTGGAACTTATTGAAAAGAGTAGATATATATTAATAGTTACTCACGTGAATCCAGACCCAGATTCAATTGGTTCAGCTTTAGCGCTGTCAAACTTTTTACAGGAAAATAGAATTAAACATAAAGTATATAATGTTAGTTCTGACCTTCCTCAAAATTTAGATTTTATTCCAAGGTTTGAAAAAATTACAGACCAACTTCCAAAGTTTTATGATTTGGTTATCTCTTGTGATTGTGGAACATATGCAAGACTTGGGTTTGATGTTCCAAAAGATATTCCAATTATAAATTTTGATCATCACCAATCAAATAACAATTTTGGAAAAATAAATATTGTTGACCCAATGAAAAGTTCAACAGCTGAGATTGTTTATGATTTTTTCAAGCATAATGGTCTTTATATTACAAAAGCAAGTGCAACAGCACTTTATGTAGGTATTTATGATGACTCATTATCTTTTTCTTTAGGAAGATGTGATGAGTTAACCTTTGATAAGGTAAATCACCTTGTTAAATTTGGGGCAAGTCCTTCTGAGATAGCGAATAAACTTCTTAGGCGTGATTCTTTAGCAAAATATAGAATTATTCCAAAGGTTTTAGAAAGTTTAGAACTTTATAAAGAAGGAAGTGTTGCTTCTATTTATGCAAAGACAAAGTGGTTTAAAGAAACGGGAGCTCATAATAGAGATTGCGAAGATGCCCTTGATATGATTATGAGTATGCATATTGTAAAAGTTGCATTTTTTGTAAGAGAAGTAAATGGCGTAGCAAGAATCTCTTTAAGATCAAAAGGGAAAATAGATGTGTCAGAAGTTGCAGGAAAGTTTGGCGGTGGCGGCCATTTCAATGCAGCAGGTTGTAGTTTAGATACAACAGATATAGAAAAAGCCAGAAAAAAAGTTTTAAAGGAAGTTTTTGAGACGACAAAAAAATAGTTTTGGAAAAATTGTTATCTTTTTAGTTTTAGCAGTAGTTGCAGCAGGGGCTGTATTTGTATTTTTATCTCCACAGTTTGAGAAAAAAGCTCCAGAGATTACAACAGAGAGTAATCTATTTTGGAATGGAAAAGATAAGTTAACAATCTCTTTATCTGATGAGAGTGGAATCAAAGAGTATAGTGCTTATTATGTTGGAAATAATGGACCAGTAGTAATAAATAGTCAAAAGATATCTTCAAAACAAACAAATGTTACGTTTAATTTGGGAGATATTAGATTAAATCCAAACGCTAAAAGTATAAAGATAATTGTAGAAGCAACAGATAGAAGTAATTGGAATTTATTTCAAGGAAATACTGTTTCAAAAGAGTTTATTTTAGATGTTGATAGAAAAAGACCAGTTGCAAATGTAATTACAAACTCATACAATATAAGACAAGGTGGAAGTGCTGCTGTTGTTGTTGAAGTAAAAGATGAAAACCTAAGTGATAAATATATTACATTTAACAATGAATATAGATTTGAATTAATCCCATATAAAAAAGAGAATTTTTATGTAGCAATTATTGCTTGGCCTGTTTGGGAAGAAGAGTTTTCAAGGGTAAATCTTGTAGCAGTTGATAAAGCAAATAATAAAACTATTTCAAAAGTTCCTTTATATATCAAAGATTTAAAAATCAAAAATGACAAAATAAAAATTAGTAAAAACTTTATAGAAAGAAAATCAATTCCAGTATTACAAAGAAGTGATTTTGAAGTACCAACAAATGACATTGATATTTTTGTTAAACAAAATAGAGACTTAAGAGTTTCAAATGTTGCAACTATAAGAAAAGCAAGTTTAGAAAATATGTCAAAAGAAATGGTTTCAACGTTTGATTTAAAACCATTTAAAAGACTTAGTGGTTCTAAAACTTTTGCAGGTTTTGCTGAGAGAAGACACTATTATTATGAGGGTGATAAGATTGATGAAGCTTGGCACTTAGGTATGGATTGGGCAAGTATAAAACATGCTACAATTAATGTATCAAATGATGGTAGAGTTATATTTAATGATTATTTAGGGATTTATGGAAATACTTTAGTTATTGACCATGGGTTTGGAGTACAATCTTTATATGCTCACACAAGTAAATCTTTTGTGCAAGATACTGAAAATGTAAAAGCAGGAGATAAGATTGCAACAACAGGAAGTAGTGGTGCTGTATTTGGAGATCACTTACACTTTGGTGTTTTAGTTCAAGGAATTGAAGTAAATCCTTTAGAGTGGATGGATAGAAATTGGATAAAAACTAGAATCTCAAATATCCTTCACGAAGCAGACTATGCAATTAAAAGTAGTGAAAAATGAAACAACGAACAATAGCAAATAGTGTAGAAATTGTTGGAATAGGACTTCATAAGGGAGTTCCTGTAAAGATGAAACTAGAGCCTTTAGATTCTGATATGGGAATAATTTTCTATAGAGAAGATGAAGGGATTACAATTCCTCTTAAAATAGAAAATGTAGTAGACACAAAAATGGCAACAGTTATTGGAAAAGATGGAATTGTTATTTCTACTATTGAACATCTTTTATCTGCTGTATATGCCTATGGTATTGATAATCTAAGAGTTATTATTGATAACGATGAGGTTCCTGTTCTTGATGGAAGTTCATCTGGTTATTGTATGCTTATTGAAGAAGCTGGAATCAAAGAATTATCAGCTTCTAAAAAAGCAATCAAGATAAAAAAAGATGTAGAAGTTACAACAGAAGATGGGAAAAGAGTTGCTTTAAAACCATCTAATCATATTATCTATGATTTCTCAATTGATTTTGACCATCCAGTTATTGGAGAGCAAGATTTTAGATTTGATTATTCAATTGAAGAGTATAAAGAGAATATCAGTAGAGCAAGAACTTTTGGATTTTTACATGAGGTTCAATATCTAAGAAGTCAAGGTTTAGCTCAAGGTGGAAGTTTGGAAAATGCAATTGTACTTGACCAATCAAAAGTTCTTAACCCAGAAGGTCTAAGATATAACGATGAGTTTGTAAGACATAAAATTTTAGATGCAATTGGTGATATGGCTCTACTTGGATACACTTTAGTTGGTGAATATGATGCCCATGCAGGAAGCCACTATTTAAATCATTTACTTACTAAAAAAGTATATGAAAGTGAAGAAAACTATGAGATTATTGATTTAGAAGAAGCAAATGAAGAAGCTCAAGTATTTGAAATGGCATACTCTAAGGTTCAAGCTTGATAGAAGTTTTAGTTATTAGTATCTCAAATCCTCTTTTATTAGGAATTTATAAAAACAAAGAGTTAATAAAAGAGCTAGAAATAGAAGGTATGACTTCTGATGTTTTACCTGTAACTTTTGAAAAAATAATCAATGAATATGAAATAAGCAGAATAAGCTATGTTAATACACCTGGTTCTTATATGGCTATAAAAGTTGCATATGTATTTTTAAAAACATTAGCAATTACAAAGAATATAGAACTGATGGCTTGTAGTGGCTTTGAGTTTAATAATAATAGTCCCATCAAAGCATTGGGTAAAAAATACTTCATAAATTCAGATGAAGGCATTAAAGTAGACTTTTTAGATAAAGATACTAAAATTGCAGACTTTAAATTGCCAAAGCAACTAAAACAAATAGATTTTAGTGAAGAGACTTTGCCAATATATAATTTACCTGCCGTATAAAAGGAAATAGATTGAGAATTAGTGTTCCAGCAACAAGTGCTAATTTAGGACCAGGGTTTGATACTCTAGGATTAGCAATTTCGTTACACAACCAAGTAACAATTAGACCTTCAAAATTTCACAGTGTGTCATTAAGAGGTGAAGGGTCAAATAACCCTGTATTAAAAGATAACAATATGTTTATTGCTATCTTTAATGATTTTTATCACAACTTATCTAGAAAAAAAAGACATTTTAGATTTGAATTTACAAATGAAGTTCCATTATCAAGAGGTTTAGGAAGTTCATCAGCTGTAATTGTTTCAGCAATTGCAAGTGCTTATGCAATAGAGGGTATTAAACTTGATAAACAAAAACTTTTAAACCTTGCATTGGCATATGAAAACCATCCAGATAATATTACACCAGCTGTAATGGGTGGATTTAATGTTGCAACAGTTCAAGATAATGAAGTAAAGTTTATAAGAAAAACTTTACCAAAATCTTTAAAAGCTATTGTTGTAATTCCAAATAGACCAATTTCAACACAGCTTGCTAGAAAAGCATTACCTTTTAAATATTCTAAAGAAGATACTATTTTTAATATCTCTCATTCATCTTTATTAACAGCTGCTTTTATGACTGAAAATTGGGATATGTTAAGAACTGCATCATTAGATAAAGTTCATCAAAAGTATAGAATGAAGCAAATGCCAGAACTATTTGATGTACAAAAAACTGCACTTAAACACGGTGCTTTAATGAGTACTTTATCAGGTTCAGGTTCAACACTTTTCTCAATGTGTCTAAGAGAAGATTGTCAAAGAATTGAGTCAGAACTTAAAAAAAGGTTCCCTCATTTCAAAGTTCTTTCAAGGAATTTTGACAATGATGGTGTTAGAGTAGAAGACTAAAAATAATAAGTTTAAGTAAAAATTAGGTATTATATTGACTATTTTGAAAAAGCCCATTAGAACATGTATTGTTTGTAGAGGTAAATTTGAACAAAACTTGTTGCTAAGATTTAAATGTAAAGATAAGAAACTTCAAGCCTTTGACAACATGGGAAGAAGTTTTTATATCTGTAAAGAGTGTATTTCATTATTAGAAGATGAAGACATTAACTCTAAAAATTTAAAAAAACTTGAAAAAGCACTTTTTAGAGAGTGTAAAAACAAAGATAACTACATAGGACAACTTAAGGAGATTTTAACGCATGTCAGATAACGTAAGAGTATATGAAATTGCTGAAGAAGCAGGAGCTAGTAGCACGGAAGTGATTGCTAAAGCTAAAGATTTAGGAATAGAACTTAAATCACCTCAAACAGCAGTTTCATTTGAAGATGCAGAAGAGATAGCAAACTACATTATGACTGGTAAAAGTTCGAAACTTGCTACAAAACCAGCTGCTAAAAAAGTAGTAAAGAAAAAAGAACCAGTTAAAAAAGAGACTGAGTCTAAAGAAGAACCAAAGAAAGAAGAAGAACCAAAAAAAGTTGAAACTTCAGAGCAAAAAGTAGAAAAAGAAGAAGAACCAAAAAAAGAAGAGCCAAAAGAAGAAAGCGTTAAAAGTGTGGCTCCTAAAAGAGTTGTTCCTAAAAGAAGAGGGCTAAAAATTATTAAGAAGAAGAAGCCAAGAGAAGAGCCAAAAGAGCAAATCCAAACTTCTTCTTCAGCTATTGAAGGTCAACCTAAAAAAGCAATGAAATCACTTAGTGAGATTTTAGGTGGAAATGATAAAGCAGAGGACAAAAAAGAGACTCAAGCTCAAAAAGTAGCTAGAAAAAAAGAGAAAAAGAAACAACCTCCAAAAGCACATGACCATGGTAAGGTTATTGAATTAGAAAGAGGTTCTCAATCTGACTTCTCTAATGCAAGTGATGAATCATTACTTGGTGAAGAAGTTGTTTTATTAGATATGGACTTATCTGAACCTTCAAAATTCTTAGAAGAGAATAAACCAAATAACAACAATGATAAAAAACAAAGTAGATCTTCAAGACCTGCTGCATTTGGTAATAGACCTCAAGGTTTAAAAAGAAAGAAAAGAAAGAAAAGAATTAAAAGAACTGAAGAAGAAATTGAAATCACTGAAGTAACAATTCCAGAAGATGTAAGGGTTTACGAGTTTGCAGAAGCTTGTGGTAAATCAGCATCAGAAGTAATCACAGTATTATTCGGTCTTGGAATGATGGTTACAAAAAATGACTTCTTAAAACAAGATGAGTTAGAAATTCTTGGTGAAGAGTTTGGTATTGAAGTAACTGTTAAAGATGCTTTAGAAGATGCAAACTATGTTGAAGATTATCAAGAAGAAGAAATTGATGAAACAAATTTTGAAACTAGACCTCCAGTTGTTACAATCATGGGACACGTTGACCATGGTAAAACTTCATTATTAGATAAAATTAGATCTTCTAAAATTGCTTCAGGAGAAGCTGGTGGAATTACTCAACATATTTCAGCATATACAATCAAACAAAATGATCAAAAGATTACTTTTGTAGATACTCCAGGTCACGCCGCGTTCTCTGCAATGAGAGCAAGAGGTGCTGAAGTAACTGATATTGTAATTATTGTTGT
The DNA here is from genome assembly GCF_004116715.1 of Arcobacter sp. CECT 8989. Classification (NCBI taxonomy): domain Bacteria; kingdom Pseudomonadati; phylum Campylobacterota; class Epsilonproteobacteria; order Campylobacterales; family Arcobacteraceae; genus Arcobacter; species Arcobacter sp. CECT 8989. The sequence continues at coordinate 17,739 of NZ_PDKE01000009.1, forward strand.
TGCAGCTGATGATGGTGTTAAACAACAAACTGAAGAAGTTATTTCTCATGCAAAAGCATCTGGATGTCCAATTATTGTTGCAGTAAATAAAATTGATAAAGAAGCAGCAAACATGGATATGGTTAAAGCTCAAATGGCAGAGAGAGAAATGACTCCTGTTGATTGGGGTGGAGATATTGAGTTTATTGGTGTATCTGCTAAAACTGGAGAAGGAATTGATGATTTATTAGAAAACATTCTTTTACAATCAGAAATTTTAGAATTAAAAGCTGACCCAACTGCAAAAGCAAAAGCAACTGTTGTTGAATCATCTTTAGAAAAAGGTAGAGGACCTGTTGCAACTGTTATTGTTCAAAATGGTGAACTTAAAGTTGGTGACAACATTGTTTGTGACACTACATTTGGTAGAGTTAAAGCAATTACAAACTGCCTTGGTAAACAAGTTAAATCTTTAGGACTTTCTGAAACAGGTTCTGTTCTTGGATTAAATGAAGTTCCTGCAGCTGGTTCGATTTTAGTAGCACAAGAGTCTGATAAAGAAGCTAGAGAAATTGCTACAACTAGAGCAGAACATGCAAGAGCAAAAGAGTTATCTAAATCTACAAAAGTTTCTTTAGAAGAGATGAGTGGATTAATTGCAGAAGGTAAAATCAAACAACTTCCAGTAATTATTAAAACTGATGTTGGTGGTTCATTAGAAGCAATTAAAGGTTCATTAGAAAAAATCCAAAATGAAGAAGTAAAAGTAAAAGTAGTTCACGCAGGTGTTGGTGGAATTACTGAGTCTGACTTAATTCTTGCTGGTGCATCAGAAGGGTGTGTTATCTTAGGATTTAACGTAAGACCTACTGGTTCTGTTAAAAATAAAGCAAAAGCGGATGGTATTACAATTAATACTTACTCTATCATCTATGACTTAATTGATGATGTTAAAGATACACTTTCTGGTATGATGAGTGCTGTTATTAGAGAAGAAAATACTGGTCAAGCAGAAGTTAGAGATACATTTGTTGTTCCAAAAATTGGAACAGTTGCAGGATGTTTCGTAACTGATGGTAAAGTTATCAGAGGTGGACATGCAAGAATCATTAGAGATGGTGTTGTAACTTACACTGGTAAGATTTCATCTCTTAAAAGATTTAAAGATGATGTTAAAGAAGTATCAAATGGATTCGAATGTGGTATTATGTTTGACAAATTCAACGATATTAAAGTTGGAGACTTCATTGAAACATTTATTCAAATTGAAGAAAAAAGAGAAATTGAACTGTAAAGAGGCAGCTTAATGAAAAGTATTAATCTTCAAAGAACTGAATCATTACTGATGGAGCTTGTACCTGAAGCTCTATCAATTATGAATGACGAAAGAATCCGATCTCTTCCTATCACTGGTGTAAATTGCAAAAATGGAAAATATGATGCAATTGTATATTTTGATGGAAGTGACTTCGAGGATAAGGAAATACCAGGAGTAGTTTCTGCATTAACTAAAGCAAGTGGTAGAATTAAATCATATGTTTTAAGTGCAACTGGTTGGTATAAGTGTCCTAACTTTAAATTTGAAAATGATAAATCTTTGGAGAAGTCAAAAAATATTGAAGATTTATTTAGAAAAATTGAAAAAGATAAAAAGAGTGAATCATGAATTTAGAAGAATCAATTGAAATTGCAGTACAAGGTTGTGGTGCAGAAGTTTATGATATTGTATCTTTAAAAGAGAATGATATGAATATCTTTAGAGTTTATGTTACAGCTAAAGAGGGAATCAACCTTGATAAATGTGCAGAAATCTCTAGAATGATATCTCCAATTTTAGATTTAGATGAACCAATGAATGGTAAATATAACTTAGAAGTTAGTTCTCCTGGAATTGAAAGAAAATTAAAAAATCCAAGACACTATAAAGCTTCTATTGGTGATAAAGTTAAACTAAAAGATTTTGATAAAAACACTATTAAAGGTGAATTATTATCAGCAGACGATAATGAAATTAAAATCAAAACAGAACATGGTGAAGAGATAATTTCATATGATGAAATATCTTCAGCATCTACTTATTTTGAATGGTAGAATAAATTTAAAAATAGTTAAAAAAGGAAGTTGATTTTTCAGCTTCCTTTTTTTTTACTTTAGAAAAGAGAACAATGAAAATAGATGATAATTTTTTTATGAAACTTGCTATTGATGAAGCATGGAAATATCAATTAATGACTTATCCTAATCCAGCTGTTGGCTGTGTTGTTGTAAAAGATGGAGAGATACTTTCTATTGAAGCTCATAAAGAAGTAGGAATGCCTCATGCAGAAGTAAATGCACTTAAAGCTGCCTATCTTAAAAAACATCCAAATGATATTTTAAAAGCAAAAACATCTAGCCATGATATACATGATTATCTAATAAAAAATCATAAAGGTTTTTTTGAAGATTGTACTATTTATGTAACTTTAGAACCATGTAATCATATAGGAAAAACTCCTGCTTGTGCTAATTTATTAAAAGAGATAAAACCTAAAAGAGTTGTAGTAGCTCATGAAGATATTAATAAAGAAGCAAAAGGTGGTATAGAAACGTTAAAGTCATCTAATATTGATGTGAGCCTTGGATGTATGAAAAAAGAAGCTTATGACCTTTTATATCCATTTATTAAGTGGACAAATGGAACTTTTATATTTTATAAAATGGCTCAAACATTAAATGGTTGTATTGATGGAAGTATCTCTTCAAATACAGCTAAGGCTTATGTACATACGTTAAGAGATAAAATTGATTTAATGCTTATTGGTGGAAATACAGTGCGAACTGACAAACCAACATTAGATGCTAGATATATTGCAGGACAAGCTCCTAATATTATGATTTATACAAAGAATAAAGTATTTGATAATAATATTCCTCTTTTTAAAATACCTAATCGAGATGTAATTATAAGTGATGATTTATTTAAACTATTAGATTATAAATTCATTATGGTTGAAGGTACTTATAACTTAATGGATAAATTAAAAGAGAAGATTGACTATATTGTTTTACTTGTAAGTCCTAAGATTAGAAAAGGTGTAAATGCTTTAAATGATATTGATATGGATTTTGAGATTGTGCATGAGAATTATATAGGTGAAGAGAAAATCATCTATCTAAAAAGAAAAGGCTAGATTAAAAGCCATCTTTTTAGCAATCTCTTCGTCAAATAAGAAAATTTAATCAGTTATTTACTATAGTAAACTCCTTCATAAGTTTACTTCTTTTCCTTGACCTTACTTAAAATATGGCTTTTAGATATTTTTGAATATAATAAAAAAAATGATTTTGGAGGAAGCTTGACTAATCTAAAAAAAAGCAAAATAAATGAAATATTAAATGAATTTAATGAATCTAAGTATTTTACTATTGATGATTTTATTTTTGAATTTCCTTCATCTGGAAGAGTTTTATGTAAGATTAAATTTGTTGCACATGATGATTGCCATTTTATACTAGAAGAAAAAAGCTATCAAGTTAAGCAGAAAAGTTCATTTGTTTTAACAGATGCAAACTATATAGATAAAGAAGCATTATTTATTACAGTGTCTCCTGGTGATTATAAAAAAGAAGATTGTCTAAAAATTAATGATTTTCATTCTGTATCATTTAATATTAGAAATTGGATTCAAAGAATTGATACAGAACTAAAAGAAATAAATAATAATTTTAATATTGATAATATATCTGAATTAATAAAAACTGAACTTGATAAAAATATTATTGATGAAAATGAAAGATTTACATTAGAAGAAATAGAAAATATGATTATTAAGCTAGATAGACTTGAAGAAAAAGTAATCAAATTAGAAAATGAAATTTCTAAAGAAGATAGTGAAAAAATTCATTTAGTTATTGAAGACAGTAAAAACAATTTAACAAAATATCCTAAAAAATCATGGTATGCAACAACATGGAATAAGTTTAAGAACCTTGATAGTAATTTAAAACTGTTGATAGGCTTTAAGGATTCTTTAACAAATATAATTGATTGGTTTAAATAATTTTAAAAGGTAAAGATTTGTTGTTAGAAACAAGATAGGACTTCTTTTGACGAGGGAGCTTACAAACTGTGAACTGTAAGTGACTGAGGAAAAAGGAGTTTTATCGCCGTTTATAGCGATAAAACTTTGCCTTTTTATTTTACCTTCTCTAAGTACTCACCAGTTCTAGTATCACATTTGATAACATCACCTTCTACTAGGTGGAAAGGAATCTGTACAACAGCTCCACTTTCTAAAGTAGCAGGTTTTTTACCACCTTGTGAGTCACCTTTGAAGTTAGGTGGAGTTTCTACAATTTTAAGTTCAACAGTCATTGGTGGTTCAACAGTAATAGCATTACCATTAAAGAACATCATATCAACATTCATTCCATCAATAATCCATTTTTCAGCATCACCTACTTGGTCATATGTTAAACCAATTTGTTCATAAGTGTTTGCATCCATGAATTGTAGCATTTCACCATCATCATATAGGTATTGCATAGTTTTTTGTTGTAAATCTGGAGTAGTACATTTGTCTCCTGCATGGAAAGTTTTTTCAATAACTTTTCCATTAAGGAATGATTTAATTTTACATCTAACAAATGCAGCACCTTTACCAGGTTTTACATGTTGGTATTCAGTGATTTTATAAGGAACACCATCAAGTTCAATTTTTAGACCTTTTTTAAGTTCACTCATTGAAATATTTGCCATTGCTATTCCTTTTATACTTCTGCATAAGCTACAGCAATTGCAGCTTCAAGAGTTTTAATTTGATCTAATACTTTATGATTAATAGATTCATCTACTAAGATAACTGCTAATGCAGAATCTTTTCCTCTTGCTAATCTAAAGTCTGAAATATTAATTTTGTTATCACCTAATAGTTTACCAACTTCTCCAATTACACCAGGAACATCAGTATTTCTCATAATGATAAGTTTTCCTTTTGGCTCAATATCAAAGTCAAAACCATTTAGTTCAACAATTCTTTGAACATCTTCATCAAAGACAGTACCAGAAATAGTATTTACACCTTTTTCTGTAGTGATTTTGATAGTAACTTTATTGCTGTATCCTGTGCAGTGATTTACTTCACAAGTATCAAATTTGATACCTTTTTCTTCAGCAATAAATTTAGCATTTACATAGTTGATTTCAGCAGCATCACTAGATGCAGTTAAAGCTCCAACTGTAGCAAATGTAGATAAAGAGTCAAGATACTCTTTAATCTCTCCGTGAGCACACACAGAAATAGATCTAATAGCAGATTTGTCTGTTTGAGCAGCTAAATATGCCATTTTTTGAGTTAACTCAATATATGGTTTTACAAATGAAGGAATTTTACTCTCATCAATAGGTAAGTTAAGAGCATTTGGATATGCAATTCCTCTTGCAGACTCAATTGCATTTTCAGCTGCTTGAGTAGCAATTTTCTTTTGAGATTCTTTTGTATTTGCACCTAAGTGTGCAGTTACAGTTACATTGTCTAAATCTAAAAGAGGGTGATCAATTGCAGGCTCTTTTTTGAATACATCAATACCAGCCATTGCAATTTTTCCAGATTTTAAGTTATTAACTAGTGCTTCTTCGTTGTATAAACCACCTCTAGCACAGTTGATTAAAATAACTCCATCTTTCATTTTAGCAATTTCTTCTTCACCAATCATATCAAGAGTCTCTTGATTTTTTGGAGTGTGAATAGTAATAATATCACAAGCTAAGATATCATCGAAGTTTGTTGTATAATTAATACCTAAATCAGTTGCTTTTGTTGAAGGAATATAAGGATCGTATGTAACAACATCCATTTCAAAAGATTTAGCTCTTAATGCAACTCTATGTCCAATGTTACCAAATCCGATAACACCAAGTTTTTTACCATAAAGCTCATTTCCATACCAATCTTCTCTTTTCCAGATTCTATCTTGTTTTAATTGGTTATGTGCGTAAGGGAACTTTCTCATACAAGACAGCATGTGAGCCATAGTAAGCTCAACTGCTGCAATTGTATTTGCAGTTGGAACGTTCATAGCAATGATTCCTCTTTTGCTACAACCTTCCATATCTACGTTATCGTATCCTACACCAGCTCTAATAATTGCTTTAAGATTAGTTGCTGCGTTTAAAAACTTTTCATCAACATCTGTTGAAGATCTAGTAATAGCAACATCAGCATCTTTAATAACATCTAAAAGTGCTACTTTATCAATGTCTGCTGCATATACATAGTTGATATCTTCAGTGTTTTGTAAAATGTTTAAACCATCTTCATGAATGTGATCACAAACTACGATTGTATGTTTACTCATTACTACAAATCCTTATTTAATTTGGTCTTTTAGTAAATCACCTAATGTCATAGACGTATCATCGTTAACTGCTTTTAGAACTTCTCTTTCTTGTTGTTGCTCTAATCTTTTTACAGATAATCTTACTCTATTTTTCTTAGTGTCGATATTTACTACTACTGCTTCTAATTCGTCACCAACATTAACTTCTTCAACATTTAATGGACCAAAGTCTTCATTTCTGATTAGACCATCTAAGTTGTCATCTAATTTAATGAAAATTCCGAAATCTTTTTTATCTTTAACAGCACCTTTTACGATGTCACCAATTTTGTGTTCATTTTGGAATTTTTTAGCTGGAGATTCAGAAATTTCTTTAACTGATAAAGAGATGTTTTCTTTTTCTCTATCAACTTTGATAATCTTAACTTCAACTTCGTCACCTTTTTTGTAAAGTGATTTACATTTAGCATTTGATTCCCAAGAAGCTTCTTCATTGTGTAATAATCCATCTACTTCACCAATTGTAACGAAAGCACCAAAATCAGTTAATGTAGCAACTTTACCTTGAATAACATCACCAACTTTGTTCTCTTTTACAAATTTAGCAAATGGTTTTTCTTGTAAGTTTTTAAGAGATACTCTTAATCTTTTTTTGTCAACATCTAGTTCAATAACTTCAACATTAACTTCTTCACCTAAAGTTAATAAATCTTTTGGATTTTTTAAGTTTTTGTTCCAAGAAATTTCAGAGATATGTAATAAACCTTCAATATCATTTCCTAAATCAACAAATGCACCATATGATTCAAAGTTAGAAACAGTAACAGTAATTGTATCACCAACTTCTAATTCATCTTTGATTTCATCCCAAGGGTTTGGTAATGCAGCTTTGATAGATAATGATAAGTGTTGTTTAGCTTTATCATAAGATAATACAATAACAGATACTTCATCACCTTCGTCATAGTAATTTGCAGGGTTAACAGGCCCTTTGTAAGAGATTTCATTGTAGTTTACTAAACCATCAATTCCACCTAAATCAATAAACATACCATAAGAAGTGATTTTTTTAACGATACCGTTTACTGGCTCGTTTTTCTCTAAGATTTCATTTACTTTAGAATCTTTTTCTAATTTAGACTCTTCAATAAGTTTTTTTCTAGAAACAATGATTGAGTTTTGAGCTTCGTTTACTTTTAAAACTTTAGCTTTAACTTTTTTACCAATTGCTCCGTGAGTTTTTAAGTAAGATTGTGCCATTGGCATGAAGTATTCTAATCCAGAATCATCTTCAATAATAAATCCACCTCTGTTTTTAACAGAAATAATTTTACCTTCAATTGTTACATCTTCAACATTCTCACCATGTTCTTTTACAAAGTTGTCAAATTTTTCTTTTTGTAAAACTTTTTTGTAAGAAATATTTGGTCTTTCACCTTTATTTCCCATTAACATAACAGAGATTGTATCACCAGCTTTAAATTGAACTTCACCACCAATTGTGATTTCTGAAAGGTTTAATCTACCTTCAATCTTTTGTCCAACATCAACAAGTACACTATCATTAGTAATTTCTACAATTACACCATCAACTACAGAGTTATTTTCAGCATTCTCAAAAGACTCATTAAGCATTTTCTCAAAATCAAAGTCTTCACCTAATTCAATATCATCGATACCCATTTTATTCCTTCGTATTAACCGTTTTATTATAAATGGCTATGATTATATCTAAATTTTACTTAAACAACTCGCTTAATATTTTTCTATTTCGTCAACAACTTGTTGAATAATCCAGTCAGGTGTACTTGCACCTGCAGTAATACCACAAAGGTTTTTGTCTTTAAACCAAGAAGAGTCAAGTTCTTTGGCATTTTCAATCAAGTATGAATCCTTACAATTTTCTAAGCATATATAGTGTAATTGTTTAGTATTTGAAGAGTTTTTCCCCCCAATAATCACCATTACATCAACTTCTTTTGACAACTCTCTTGCTGCATCTTGATTTTCAAAAGTTGCATCACAAATAGTGTTAAAAACTCTCACTTCTTTGTTTTTTAGTATAAGTTTATTTACAATTTCTAAGTAAATCTCTTTTTTTCTAGTTGTCTGTGCTACAGTTGCAATTTTGTCATACTTAAAGTTTAAATTATCTAGTTCATCAGCAGTTAAAATCACATGTACATCATCTTGGTCCTCGCCATATGATTTTACACCTTTAACTTCTGGATGGTCTTGATCTCCAAAGATTAATATAGAGTAGTTTTCAGCAGACATTTTTTTTACAATTTGTTGAGGAGTGGTAACAAAAGGACAAGTTGCATTTATAACTTTTGCATCTTTTTTTCTTAAATCTTTTAAATCATTTTTTGGAATACCATGAGTCCTAATAATAATAGTATCTTTAGGTTTTACATCTGTTAGATTGTTATATAAACCTACATTGTAGTCAGTTTTTAGTCTATCAATTTCATTTTGATTATGAATTAGTGGTCCCATTGTTGCAGAATCTTCATATTTTTCTGCAATTTCAATTGCTCTTTTTACTCCAAAACAAAAACCATAGCTTGATGCTAGTTTTACTTTCATAAGTATTATCCTTTAAATGTTCCCATTTTTAAAGGGAACGTTTATTTTTTAATATAAAGAGTCAAGGATTTCTTTGAAGTTTGGAAATGAAGTCAAAATACAATCAACATCATTTATTTCCATATCACATAAAGTACCAGCAATTGCAAAGCTCATTGCAATTCTATGGTCTCCATGAGAGTCTATAGAGGCTTTAGTTATTGTTCCACCTATTATCTCATAACCATCTTCAAACTCAGTGTAAGTAACACCACATTTTTCAAGATTTGAAACAACAGATTTAATTCTATCTGACTCTTTAACCCTTAACTCTTTTGCATTTTTTACCAATGACTTTCCATTTGCAATTGACATAGCAATTGAAAGTGCTGGAAGTTCATCAATTAACCAAGAGATATTATCTTCAACCACAACACCATTTAGCTCTTTGTGTTTTACTTCAATATCTCCAATAGGCTCATAAATATTCTCTTTTTCTATAAAGTTAACTTCTGCACCCATTCTTTTTAAAACTTGGTATGCTTCAATTCTAGTAGGATTTAAAGATACATTTTTGATTACAACCCTTGAGTCTTTTGTAATTGCAGCTGCAACTGCAAAAAAGAACCCAGAACTTGGATCCGTTGGAACTGTAATATTTAATGGCTTTAAATGTCCTTCTAAAGGATGAATATTTATAAACCCTTCATCATCTGTCTCTAACTTAGCTCCCATACCTTTTAACATTCTTTCTGTATGGTCACGTGTTAGTTCATTTTCTTTATATTTTGAAATACCATTAGCTCTAAGTGCTGCTAGTATCATTGCTGATTTTACTTGCGCAGAATCAACAGGTGAAATATAAGTAAAAGGATCTAATTCTTTTACTCCTCTAATAAATAAAGGAGCTTTATTTCCTTCTTCTCTACCGTCAATTTTTGCACCAATACTTCTTAGTGGGTCTGCCACTCTTTTCATTGGTCGCTCTTTTAGGTACTTATCTCCTGTTAATGTAAATGCACCATCAATAGAAGCTAACAGTCCACAAAACAGTCTCATTGCAGTTCCTGAGTTACCACAATCAAGAATATCATTTGGTTCAGTTAGTTTATCTGTTGGTGTAATTTCTACAGTAGAACCATCACGTGTGATTTTAGCACCTAATTGTTCTACTATACTTAAAGTATTTAATGTATCTTCTGCTGTAAGGTAGTTTTTAATATATGAAGTTTCATTAGAAAATAGTGAAAACATTGCACATCTATGTGATATTGATTTATCACTTGCAATTGAGTCAATTTCTATGTCAAAAGGCTTAGATAGTTTTTTAATGTCAAATGTTTCCACTTTATTTTCCTTATCTTAATTCAATATTTAATTTTTCTTTTAATGCTTCTAAAATACTATTCATTGTAGAAGTAATATCTTCTTCTTCAAGTGTTTTTTCATCGTTTTGAAGAACAAATCTAATAGTTAAACTCTCATTCTCACCTAAATTTTCATCATTATAGATATCAATTAAGTTATATTGTTTAATTGTATTATTTTCTAAAGAGTTAATTACATCTTTGATTTTCTTAAACTCCATATCTTTTGGAACAATAAGACTTAAGTCTTTTTTAGAAGCTTGGAATTTAGAGTAGCTTTCTACTTTGATTAAATTAGTTGCAATCGCTTCAAAGTCAATCTCTGCAATGAAAGTATCACTTAAATCATATTCAGAAGCTACGCTTGGATGTAATTTTGAAATAAATCCTACACTTTGACCATCTACAATTACATTTGCACTTTGGTAAGGGTGAATTAAGTCATTAGGCATTTTTTCCATTGGCTCTAAATCAAATTTTCCAACCGTATTTAATACTTTTTTAGAGAAAGAGAAGAAGTCAATGTTTTCTGGCTTACCAGAGTTTGAAATCTCTTCAAGCTCTTTTTGTCCTGAGAATACAAAAGAAACAACAGTTTTTTCTTCTCTTTTTAAGTTGAATATTTTTCCAATTTCAAAGAAAGCTGCTGACTTAAATCCAAGTTTTGAGTTGTTTGAACAAGCTTCAATAAGATTTAGTGAAATAGTTGTTCTAAATGTATCTAACTCTTTTACAATAGGATTTAATAAATCTAAACTCTCTTGAACAGTTGGTAAAGAGTATTTTGTTAATTTTTCTCTATCTGCAAAAACATAAGTTACAGTTTCAAAGAAACCATTTTCAATAGCTTTAGCTCTTAATTTGTTTTTCTTAACTAAATCATATGAAGTTTTATTTACTCTATTTACTTCATCAATTGCTAAAGGTTTTGCTTGAATGTTATCAATACCAATAATTCTAACAATCTCTTCTGTAACATCAGCAATATTTTTAATATCATGTCTATAGTGAGGAACTTTAATAGATAAAACATCAGAAGAGTTATCTTTTACTTCAAATCCTAATCCACTTAAGATTTTATCAATATGTGCTTTTTCTACATCTTGACCAATAATTGCATTAACTTTTTTAACACTTACATCAATAGTGATTTTTTCTTCATAGTCAACTAGTGCTTCATTCCCATTGTAAACTTCTGCACCACTTTGAGAAATTAAAGAACAAAAAGATTTCATACCAGTTTCAATATCTGGTTCACTACCTCTTGAACTTCTGTAATAAACATCACCTGTCTCTTTTTTTGTTTCAAATACTTTTTTTGCTAAAAGCTCAGGGTTGATATATGAAGCTTCAATTATATACTCTTTGTCTTCACTGATTTCACAGTGTTCAACACCTACAGTACTTAATTTCTTTTCACCAATGATTACATCAAAACCTTGTTTGTCTTTTTGGATATGAATTGTTGCTAGACCTTTAATATCTTCAGCATCTTTTTTTGCATAAGCATTTAAAATTACACCAGTGTTATGAGTAATATAACTTAAAGCATCAACTAAATCATTCTCTTTAAATTTATCAATTGCTCCAACTCTTAATCTTTGTAATACTGGTAAAGTGAAGTTTTCTGCGTTAATAACTGTATAGATATATTTAGATTCAATTGTACTTAAACTCTCTACTTCTAAAATTTGTCCAATTCCTAAGTCATTGTAGTTTATTTTAAACTCTTGCTCTTTAAAAGCAATAGAGTAAAATGCAGATAATTCTCTAGCTACACCATTGATACTTAGACAGTCACCTCTATTTGCAGTTAACTCAATTTCAATCACATCGTCATTTAAAAGAGGGTAGTCTTTTAACTCTTTTCCAACTTCTAATTTACCAATTGATTCATCAAGTTCTAAAATTCCATCATTTAATTTAGGTAAACCTATTTCAGTTGAAGAACAAATCATACCGTTTGATTCCACACCTCTTAGTTTTGCCTTTTTAATTTTGAAACCTTCACCTAAGTTACAACCAACAACGGCAACAGGAACAAATTGTCCCGCATCTACATTTTTTGCACCACAAACAATTTGAACAGTTTCATTTCCAATATCAACTTGACAAATATTTAATTTATCGGCATCTGGGTGTTTCTCTTTTTCTAAAACTTTACCTACTACAATATTAGAAGGCATTCTTTGTTCTTCAACACTATCAACTTCTAATCCAATAGAGTTTAAAGTTTTACAAATATCTTCTGTTGATATTTTAGAAATATCAATATATTCTTGTATCCACGATCTTGTTATTATCATTTGAACTGTCCTAATAATCTTAAATCACTCTCAAATAGAGATCTTAAATCACCAATATTATGAATTAGCATTGCAAATCTTTCAACACCTAATCCAAAAGCATATCCTGATTTATTTTCGTATCCAACTGCTTTGAATACATTTTGGTCTACTACACCACATCCAAGTACTTCTAACCATCCTGTGTGAGAACATACTCTACATCCATCACCTTTACAGAATACACATGAAATATCAACTTCTGCTGATGGTTCTGTAAATGGGAAGAATGATGGTCTAAATCTAACATCAACGTCACCAAACATATGATGTAAGAACTCTACTAATACATGTTTTAAGTTAGCAAATGAAATCTTATCTGCATCATCAACAACTAATGCTTCAATTTGATGGAACATTGGTGTATGTGTTAAGTCAAAGTCTCTTCTAAAAACTGTACCTGGTGCAATCATTCTGATTGGAGTTTGTTGACTTAACATAGTTCTAATTTGTACAGGAGAAGTGTGTGTTCTTAATAAAGTATAATCTTTATTATAGAATGTATCTTGCATATCTCTTGCAGGGTGATATTTAGGAAGATTTAATGCTTCAAAGTTATGAAAATCATCTTCTACTAATGGACCTTCTTCTACTGCAAAGTTAAGGTTTTGGAAATATTGAATAATTCTATCCATTGTTAAAGAAACCGGGTGAGCTGCACCACATGTTAACTCATTGTTGAATTTTGTTACATCAATTTTCTCTTCTTTTAATTTTGCTTCTAGTGCCTGTTGTTCTAAAATCTCTTTTTTAGCTTCAAGTGCTTCAGTGATTTCAGCTTTTTGCGTATTTAAATTTTCAGCAAAAGCTTTTTTCTCTGGTCCTGGAATATCTTTCATCTTTGCAAATTGTGCAGGGATAATACCTTTTTTACCTAAAGTTTCAATTCTTAAATTCTCTAGAACTTCAAGTGAATCAGCATTACTAATTTTATCAAGCCATTCTTTCACTTTTATTCTCCTGTTGTTTATTTATAAAGGTTTGGATTATACTTTAAAATTTATTAGAGTTTGGTTATAATATTTTTTAAACTAAAAAAGGTTAATATATGTGTATTTTTTGCAAAATAGTTAAGGGTGAAATACCTAATCAAACTATCCTAGAAGACGAGAATTTTTTAGCATTTAATGATATCAATCCAGCTAGAAAAGTTCATGTTCTTATTATCCCTAAAGAGCACTATGATTCATTTGATGTAATTCCTCCAAAAATTATGGCAGGTATGACTGAGTTTATGCAAAAAGTTGCATCTAAACTAGGTATTAGAGAAAGTGGATATAGATTAATTACAAATATCGGTGATGATGGTGGACAAGAAGTTCATCATTTACATTTTCATATGATTGGTGGGGAGCCTGTAGGTAGGTTAGTAAGAGACTAAAAGTTGTAGTTTAACTACAACTTTTAAGAAAATACTATTTAGCTTCGAACTTTCCTAAGTTCATAAGTTTTTCATATTTCTTTTCGTATCTTTGAGCTGGTGTTAACTGTTTTAATTCAGCAAGTGAAGTTAAAAAATAATCACCTAATGCTTTAATAGCATCTTCTTTTTTTCTATGAGCACCAATAAGTGGCTCTTTAATTACATCATCAATTAAACCAAGTTCTTTTAAAGACTCAGCTGTTATTTTTAATGCATTTGCTGCTGTTTCAACTTTTGCAGGGTCATTCCATAAAATTGCAGAACAACCTTCTGGAGAAATAACTGCATAAACAGAGTATCTCATCATTGCTAGTTTATCAGCAACTGAAATAGCAAGTGCTCCACCTGAACCACCTTCTCCAATTACAACTGAAACAGTAGGAGTTTTTAGTTCAGAAAACTCATAAAGGTTTCTAGCAATTGCTTCAGATTGGTTTCTTTCTTCTGCACCAATTCCAGGATATGCACCCGGAGTGTCAACTAGCATAAGAATCGGTAAGTTAAACTTTTCAGCTAATTTAGCTGCTCTTAAAGCTTTTCTATAACCTTCAGGACTTGGCATACCAAAGTTTCTTTTTAACTTATCTTTTGTCCCTCTACCTTTTTGCTCTCCAATAACTACTACTTTTTCATTTCCAATATATCCAAGGAAACACACAATAGCATTGTCGTCATCGAAGTGTCTATCACCATGAATTTCATAGTAATCTGTCATAAGACCCTTAATATAATCCATAGCATATGGTCTATCAGGGTGTCTAGCTAATTGAAGTTTTTGATAATCACTAAGGTTTTTAAATGTCTTTTCAACCTCTTTTTCTAACTTTTTATCCAGTATTTCTACTGCATGTTCGTCATTTTTTGTTTTTGCAACTGTGATATCTTCTTCAATTTTTTTTATTTTGTCTTCAAAATCTAAGTAAGTTGCCAAATAATTTCCTTTTTGAAAAAGTGTTTAAACTCTATATTACTTTTCTAGTTTTCTGAATATTACAGAACCGTTAGTTCCACCGAAACCAAAGTTATTACTCATAACAGTATTTAACTCTACTTTTCTTGCAGTATTAGGAACGTAATCTAGTTTACACTCTTCATCTTGGTTTTCAATATTAATTGTTGGAGGGATAATTCCTTCATTTAGTGCTTTGATTGTAAAAATTGCTTCAATTGCACCAGCTGCACCTAAACAGTGACCAACTTGACCTTTTGTAGAAGTAACAGGAGGACAGTTTTCAAGTCCTTCAAATAACTCAACAATTGCTTTAGACTCATTTACATCTCCAACAGGAGTTGATGTACCGTGAGCATTGATATAATCAATTTTGATATCTTCACCAGTATTTGCTTTAGCCATAGCTAATGCTGCTCTCATTGATCTTAGTGGACCATCCATAACAGGAGCTGTAATGTGATTTGCATCACCTGATTCACCAAATCCAATTACTTCACAATAGATTTTAGCACCTCTTTCTTGTGCTGATTCTAATGTTTCAAGTACAAGTGCACCAGCACCTTCACCCATTACAAAACCATCTCTATCTTTATCAAATGGTCTTGAAGCACTTTGTGGGTCATCATTTCTAGTAGATAATGCTTTCATTGCAGCAAATCCACCAATTCCAGCACCACAAATAGCACTTTCTGCACCAACAACTAATACTCTATCAGCACCATTTGTTGCAATAGTTTTAACTGCATCTGCTAAAGCGTGTGTTGAAGCTGCACAAGCTGTTACGTGAGATAATGAAGGACCTTTTAGCCCATGCTCAATTGAAATAAATCCACCTAACATATTTACTAATGAAGAAGGAATGAAGAATGGTGAAATTCTTTTTGGTCCTCTGTTAGCACAAGTTACTGAGTTTTTCTCAATTGTTGATAATCCACCGATTCCTGAAGCTGAAATAACTCCAAATCTTTCAGAAATAGATTCATTAACTTTTTTATCTTCAGCACTGATGTATCCAGCGTCATCCATCGCTTCATAAGCTGCTTTTATTCCTAATTGAATAAATCTATCAGCTTTTTTAACTTCTTTTTTATCCATTACAGTAGTTGGGTCAAAATCTTTAACCTCTCCTGCAAATTGAACAGAATATTCACTAGCATCAAACAGTGTAATTTCATTGATTCCACATTTACCCTCTACTACGGCATTGAAAGAATCCTCTACATTGTGACCTACTGAATTAATTGTTCCTAAACCTGTTATAACAACTCTTTTCATTAAATATGCTCCAAAAATAAGTATTTAAATAATTCAATTCTTAAAATATTTATTAAAAATTCAACAATTAAAATAAAAAATGTTAAAAAAAAGCCAGTATAGAATACTGGCTTAAATTATAAGAATAGCGTATTAATTACGCGTTATCTTCGATGTATTTGATAGCATCAGCAACAGTTAAGATACCCTCTGCATCTTCGTCTGGAATTTCGATATCGAACTTCTCTTCTAACGCCATAACTAATTCAACAACGTCTAATGAGTCAGCACCTAAATCTTCAATAAATTTAGACTCTTCTTTAACTTCTGCAGGATCACAATCTAGTTGCTCAACTACTACTTCTTTTACATCATCAAATAATGCCATATTCTTTTCCTTTTTTAAAATTATCGCCAAATTATACCATAAAAAGATTTAATAAATCTTTTTTAAACGTATAATCCACCATTTACTTTTAGTATTTCACCTGTAATATACGATGAATGATCACTCAATAAAAATGCTACTGCATCTGCAATTTCTTTTGGTTGTCCAAATCTACTTAGAGGGATATTTCTCTCATATTCAGCTTTAACTTCATCTTTTAATTCATCAGTCATATCTGTTTGAATAAAACCTGGAGTTACTGCATTATATCTAATACCTCTAGCTGCAGCTTCTTTTGCAAATGATTTAGTCATCGCATTTAATCCACCTTTAGAAGCAGAGTAGTTTGTTTGACCTGGGTTACCCATTTCTCCAACAATTGAAGAGATATTTACAATAGAACCAAATTTCTTTTTACCCATAGCTTTTAAAGCACCTTTACATCCAATAAATGCAGATGTTAAGTTTGCAGCGATAACATCGTTGAAATCTTCAACAGACATTCTTAATGCTAATTTATCTCTTGTAATACCAGCATTATTAACTAGGTATGAAAGTTCTCCATCTGCATCTACAATTGTTTTAATTGCAGCAGTGAATTCATCTTCTTTAGTTACGTCAGCTTTAACTATTGCAGCTTTTCCACCAGCAGCTTCAATCTCTTCTTTGATTTTTTCAGCAGCTTCAGCTCCACTTCTATAGTTGATCCAAACTTTTAAACCATAAGTAGCAAGAGTTTTTGCAATCTCTGCACCAATTCCTCTACTAGCACCTGTTACTAATACATTAGAACCTGTAAAATTCATAAATTAAATCCTTAAAATAGTTTCCAATTAAAAGAAAACCTTTTATTTTTGACTTCTAAAGAGAACAACAAGTTGTTCTTTATATTAAAGACAGATTATATCTAAAATATTTTAAACACCTCTTTTATTGTCCCAAACTCTTATATGAAGTCTATCGCAATACTTATATCCATTTTCAATTGAGAGGTTAATAACGGCCTCACTATTTTCATTTATTTGTTTTGCTGTATCGCCCATTGGCATTAGGTATACATCTACTTTTGGTAGTTGAGCTGTTAGCTCTTTTATCTCTTTGCTAGCTTGTTCTTTAAAGTCTTCATCAATAACAAATTTTAAGTAAGAACCATCTGTTTCATTGATGATTTTTGTTAGTGTATTTATATTGATTCTTTTCTTTAAAGGCTCTAATGAATTTGATAGTTTTACACTCATAGAAAATAGTATTTGTTTCTGATAAGTTTCACTTAAATCTATATTTAGTGAGCTATTAGTTTCAATAGTTACTTTATAATTATTTTCTACATAATGTTTTAATAAGTTCTGAAACTCTTCATTTTTCCAATATAAAAGAGGTTCTCCACCAGTAATAACAATATCAATTTTGTAGTTAGGTTCAAGTTGTAAAACATCTTTGATTACATCTTGTGCAGTCATCTTTTGCCATTGGTCTTTAAATGCCATATCTACAGCATAATATGAATCGCATGAGCATTTTTTAATACCACTTGGAGTTTCATACTCTACGCTGAAGCCTTCACATCTAAAGTTACACTTCCCAAGTCTTATAAAGATAGAAGGAGTACCAACTAGTTTTCCTTCTCCTTGAATTGTAGGACCAAAGATTTCATTAACTTCAAGCAAAGACATGACTTTTGCTTTTTGGAGTTTCTGCAAACTCTACACTTGAAACTTTAACTCCAAGTTTTTGCATTTTTTTGCTTGCTATTTCTAAAAACCAAGCTGATAGATTTTCACTTGTAGGTACAAAGTCAACTATTACATATCCTTCATACATCTCTTTTATATGACTCTCTTCATCTTTAATTTTATCTATATTAGGAATATAATAACCCTCTTCAAAATGAATTAAATCTTCTTTCTTTATGTGAGGAAGTAAAGTAGGGTATAGTGGGTCATTTATATCAAGAATAAATTTATGGTCTAATACATCATCTAAAAACTGTTTAAACCAGTTTAAGTGTTTAAAGTCTGTAACCATTCCATCTTTTAATTTTTGAGCTTCTAAAAATATTACAATTTTACCTTGATGACCATGTAAGTGTCTACATTTTAAACAAGGGTCTAATGAGTACTCACTATTTAAAGTTTGAGACCAAACTCTATGGCCATAACAAAAATCAAATGATTTAGAAATTTTCCAAGTCAAAATTTATCCCTTATATTTTATTGGATCTGTAGAGTTTGCTTTTTTAAATCCATTTAGTCTTAGCCTACATGAATCACATACTCCACAAGCAGTTTCTTCTTCTTTATAACAAGACCAAGTATGTTTTAACGGAACATCTAATTCTAAAGATTTTTTAACAATTTCATCTTTCATTAGATGAACAAGAGGAGTTTTTATCTCTAGTTTTGTTGACTCTTTAGTTCCTTGATTAATAGCTGCTGTCATTTTGTCAATAAATTCATCAGTACAATCTGGGTAACCTGAACTATCTTCTTCAACAACTCCAATATATAAAGCATTAGCTTCTTCTTTTTCTGCAATAGCACTTGCTATTGAAAGAAAAATTCCATTTCTAAATGGTACATAAGTTACAGGAACACCATCTTCAACTCCATCTGTTGGAACATCAATTGTATTATCAGTAAGAGCACTTGCTCCTATTTGTGTGAAGAAAGGAATATCAATTTCATATTTTTCTTTAATTTGTAAATCTTCACAAATATCTCTAAAGGCTTGAAGCTCTCTTTTCTCTGTTCTTTGTCCATAGTTAAAATGAACTGCAATAATCTCGTAACCATCATTTTTTGCTATATATGAAGCTAAAGTAGAGTCCATTCCTCCACTTAAAATACAAACTGCTTTTTTTGATGTACTACTCATATGTTATAAAATCCTTATAATCTTTTCTAAAAAATTTCCAATTTATTGGTAAAAGTTTAACTGTTGCATCTTTTTTTAAAGATGAGACATCTTCATTAAGTGCTATCATACAGTTACTTCTACTTAAGGTAGATACCATTCCTGGAAGTCTTTTGTCTTCTGGAAAGAAATACTCTCCATCAAATAAACCTGGAATTATAGTAATTCTTCCTTTTTTATTTTTTAAATCAGTTCCTAACTTTGCATTTATTGTTCCATGAAAAATTGAATTAGAACCTAAAAGTTTTTGAAGTAGAACTTTTCCAAAAACTTCAAAAATTAAAGCTGAAGCAAGAGGATTACCTGGTAAATTTAAAATAAAGGTATTCTCTATTTTTCCAAAAATAGTTGGCTTACCTGGTTTTATTTCAATACCTCTAAAAATTTGTTTAAAATCTAAACTCAAAAATGCCTCATTTGTAAAGTCAGCATCTCCAACAGAAACTCCCCCTGAGGTAACAATTAAATCAGCATCAAGTGAGTTTTTGATTAGCTCTTGCAGTGATTCAATCGAGTCTCTTGCTTGACCTATAAAAGTTACATCACAATTAAACTCTTTGCATCTTGTTAAAAAAGTAGGGGTATTTGAGTTATAAATTTGATGGTCTTCTATTTTTTCATAGTGAAGTTTTAACTCTTCACCACTTGCAAAAACAACTACCTTTGGTTTTTTATAAACACTTATATATGAAATACCCTGAGAACTAAGTAGTGTAATATCGGCAAAATTTATTTCATCACCTTTACTTAATACTTTATCATCAATATTTACATCTTCACCTACAAATCGTATATGAGAGTACTCTTTTAAAGTTTTATCATTTATTAGAATATTTCCATTATCCAAAACTGTGCAATTTTCTTTTGGTGCTATAACATTTACATCATCAGGAACAACTGCTCCTGTCATGATTTTTATGCAAGTTGCTTCTTTAAGAGTGATATCTTTATTATCACCTGCAAAAACTGTATCGATTATATTTAGTTCTTTATTTATATCTTCAAATCTAAAGCCATAACCATCCATAGCAGAGTTGTTAAATCTTGGAAGTGCCAACTTCGCATTTATGTCTTGGGCACAAATTCTATTTATAGATTCTTCTATTGGGATGATTTCAAATTTAGGATTTACTATTAATTCTGAGATTGTTTTTAATGCATTATCTACGCTTAATGCCATGGAGATCCTTTTTTACTAATACCTTATGACAATTAAGCTATAATACCCAAATTTTTTAAAAGTGAGTTTAACATGGAATTAATGAGTGATGCCGTAGTCACACACGTATTTGCAGTATATTTCTTTTTAGCGGTTATGCTATTTAATTTATATTCAGTAACAACTACAAAAGAGTTTTTACCTTTAGCAAAAAGATTAAAGTTTATGACTCCTTTATATCATCTTACAAATGCTATTGTTATGTATACAGGTGCAATTGTATCTGCTTATGCACAACATTTTTCTTTTACTGTTGTAATTATGATTGCAGCAGCAATATTTTTATTAGTGATTGAAATTAAAAGATATAAAAAGATGAGAGTTATTAAGACAACTGATATTCAATTACAAGAAGAGTTTAAAGTATATGCAAAGAAAATATATACAATTGAAATAGCAGTTTTAGTTTCTGTTTATATGATTTCAAAGATATTTTAAATGCAGTTTACTTATCACCAAGAGGCTTCACAAGAGTTTTTAACTGTTGATAATGAAACTTATAAGTATTTATTTAAAGCTAGACGTCATAAAATTGAAGATGAAATATACTTTAGAAATTTAGATGATAAAAATATCTATCTTTATAAAGTTATTGAAATCAGTAGAAAAGATGCAAGACTACAACTTGTATCTTTTGAAGAAAAAATTGTAGAAAATGATAAAAAGCTACACCTTGCTTGGTGTGTTATTGATCCTAAGACAGTTGAAAAGAATATTGCTTCATTAAATGAATTAGGACTAGAAAAAATTACATTTATATATTGTGAGTATTCACAAAAAAATTTCAAGTTAAATCTTGAAAAATTAGAAAAAATACTACTTAACTCTTCTTCTCAATGTGGAAGAAGTTCTATCATAAAATTAGAAATTTGTAAATCTTTAGATGAGTTTTTATCAGTAAATAAAAATGTTTACCTTTTAGATTTTTCAAAGCAGAATATAGAGACTAAAAAAAATGAAATAGAAACTTTACTATTAGGTTGTGAAGGTGGCTTTTCTGAAACAGAAAGAGAAACTTTTGATACTGATAAAATAGTTGGGTTTAATTCGAATTTGATTTTAAGAAGTGAAACAGCTGCAATAAGCGCAGTTTCTAAGATTATTATATAAGTTTAATAAAAAGATAAACTTTAAAGTTTATCTTTTTATCTTAAATTACCAAGATCTAACAATTGAGTGACATCTAGCACATGCATTCATCATATCTGAATATGCATTAGCTGCATCGATGTATGCATTATTTTCTAGATTTAATTCTAAAACGTTAGTATCAAGTTTAATTCTTTGTGCTGCATTTTCTGCAATGTTTACCATATGTTTTTTATTCTCTGGTAAATATTGAGCAATTACTTTTTTATCAGAAAATAGTTTGTTACCTTCTCTAACTTTTGCTGTACCACTTTTAATTAGTTCTACAGAGTTATTTAAAAAACCTTTTTGAATCTCACTCATACCTTGTTCCATGATATTCATTGATTTTTGCATAACGTCTTGCGCAGAAGAAATACTTACTGTAAGTGCTACTGCTGCTAAAATTTTTAATAATTTCATTATAAGCCTCTCCCTATGAGTTTATTAAAGAGCGAAGTTCTTAGTGAACTTCTCTCCATTTACTTGCTTTCCATAACCAAGCGAAAATCGCGAAAATAACTAAATAGATTAAGAATTTAGGACCTAAAGCTTCTCTTTCAGCTTTTTTAGAATCACCAACTTCTTCCATATATTTAATAGCTTGCGTTTCTGCTTCTTCAGTTAAACCAACTCTAGGCATAGCTGTACCCTCTAAGTGTTTTTGAGGATCATTAACAAAAGTATGTAAGTAAGACTCACCTCTTGATCTAATGTATTGTGATAAATCTGGAGGAAGTTTACCCATATATGCTTTGATATTTTCATCTGGAGTTTTAGCAGCCATAGAACCACCTTTCATATCTCCATATTTAATACCGTGACATCTTTGACAAGCATCTACGAATACTTCTTTGTTAGTCATTTCAGCAGGAGCAATAGATTGTAAATATGCTACCATATCAGCAATCTCTTGTGGTTGCATCCAACCATAACCTGGCATTGGATGAACTCTTCCATCTTGGAATTTGTGACCAACTTTAGAAGCTTTTACAGGATCTTTAATAAATGCAGCTAAATAATCAGCATTGTAAATTTTACCTGCAGTAGATAAATCTGGTGGAACAACACCATAAGCTGCAGCAGCGCTAGCGTTATCCATTAATTGAGGGAAACCTTCTTTCTCAATAGAGTGACAAGCAGTACAGTTAGCTTGAACTAATGCTGCACCATTTTGAGCGTTTCCACTTAAAGCTTTAACATCTTTAACATCTTCTTGTACATCAGTGAATTTATAATCAGCTGGATCTACATGTGGATGCATCTGAGAGTGAGCGAATGGCTCAACACCCCAGTAAGTAACAAGAGTAAATGCTACTACAACTGCTAAAATTTTTAATTCTCTCATTATGCACCTCTCTTTTTAGCATCTGATTTCGTAACAAATGGTAATGCTACAAATAATAAAATAAATACTGAAGCTGAAGCGAATCCAACCCAAGCATTAATACCTGTTGGAGGTAATTTACCATAAACAGTTAATACAATTAAGTCAACCATTAAAATCCAGAACCATACTCTAAATCCAGGTCTTTTGTGTGCTGGTAAAATTGCAGGATCTCTGTCTAACCATGGTAATACTAAGAAAATAACATTTGCAAATCCAAATGCTGCTAAACCAATATCAAATGCTTTAATAGGACCAACATCAAAGAAGAAACCTCTTAAC
This sequence comes from Arcobacter sp. CECT 8989, assembly GCF_004116715.1. Taxonomy (NCBI): domain Bacteria; kingdom Pseudomonadati; phylum Campylobacterota; class Epsilonproteobacteria; order Campylobacterales; family Arcobacteraceae; genus Arcobacter; species Arcobacter sp. CECT 8989. The sequence continues at coordinate 41,265 of NZ_PDKE01000009.1, forward strand.
ACTTCATATGACCATAAGAAATACCACTCAGGGTAAATGTGCGCTGGAGTTACCATTGCATCTGCTGGATCGAAGTTAACTGGGTCCATAGCAAAGTTATAGTGGAAGAACACTAAGTAGAAATAGAAAATTAAGAAAATACCTAAAATAGCAAAGTCTTTAGAAATAAAGATTGGCCAGAAAGGAATAACTTTAGCTTCTTTTTTGTTACCAGATAAATATTTTTCTGCTTCTGCATCATAATCAATATCTGCACCCTCTTGGTTATTAACGTGAGGAATTCTTAATGTATAGAAGTGTAATCCAATAACACCCATAATTACGATAGGTAATAAGAATACGTGTAACATGAAGAATCTAGTTAATGTAGCATCAGCAACGTTGAAGTCACCTCTAATCCATACAACTAAAGCATCACCAATAACTGGAACACCACCAAATAAGTTAGTAATAACCATTGCAGCCCAGTAAGACATTTGTCCCCATGGTAACATATATCCAGAGAATCCAGCAGCTGAGAATGTCATAAATAATAACATACCAGAAATCCAAATCATCTCTCTACCTTGTTTATAAGAACCATAGTAGATTCCAGTAAACATGTGAATATAGATAATTAAGAATACAACCGAAGCTGCAACACCATGCATATGTCTAAATAACCAACCATAAGCAACTTCTTGCATGATTGTATAGTTTACAGAATCAAATGCTAATGCAACATCTGGCTTGTAGTACATCATTAAGAATAGACCAGAAATAACTAAGATTTTAAATGTTACTGCTAAAAGAACACCCATTGCCCATAAGAAGTTAATATCTTTTGGAATCCAATACTCAGTCATTAAAACTTTAGTTAATGCTGTAGTATTAAGTCTTTGGTCTAACCACTCACCTACAGAGTTAGCTTTTTCAAATTTTGCCATAAACTACTCCTTATGCCGTTGCCATCGCAGCAGCGATTTTTTTGTATTCAGGTCCTTCTTCACCAAGAACAATCTGAGAACCTTGAACAGCGAATGGAGGTAAATCAAGAGGTCTTGGAGGAGGTCCAAAAGTTTGTTTACCACTTGCATTAAACTCACCACCGTGACATGCACATTTCCATTGTGTTTTTTTCCATGCTGGAATACAACCTAAGTGAGTACAAAGACCAATAGCAACAGTGTATCTATCTTCACCGATGATTAAATCTCTATCTGACTTTTCCATATCTGCAGTTTTCTTAAGAACAAAAATTGGTTTACCTCTCCACATAACAGTGATTGGTTCACCAGCTTTAAGTCCATTAAGCTCAACATTCGTAAATCCGCTAGCTAATACACTTGGTAATGGATCCCACACTTGTTTCATACCAACAAGTGCAGCAGCTCCACCAACTGCCGCAACAGCTGCAAATGAATAACCTAGAAAATCCCGTCTATTTGTATCGTTAGACATTTAGCTTCCTTATTTTAAAATTAAATCTATACATTATATAGTTAATTTTCTTAAAAAATTATGATTGAGGTCAAAAAAAGCCGATTTATTGAGAGATGTGTAGTTAATCTACACAGTAGATTTATAAGGTAAACTTATTAAAGACATTTTAGTCTCTAATAAAATTTACGATTTCCTCTTCTATTTTTTCTTTTTCGATGATAATATTATGGTTTATTTTTGATCCAAAAAGTGAAGAAATTGATTGTGGTAAGTTTGCGTTAAATTTAGATGAAATCTCTTCTAATGCTTCTTTATCCGCATAAGTTTTGCTATCTTCATTTAAAGCATTTAATACTGTTGGAGAGAATTTTGTCCATTCAGCAGTTGAATAAATTACTGTTTTTAGTTTTTCTTCTCTTAAGTTTTCATATGCTTTTATACAAGTTGCAGTATGTGGGTCCATTAAATATCCATCATCTAAATATGATTTGATAATTTTTGCTCCATATGCATCATCTGAATTTACAGCTGAGAACTCTTCTTGTAAAAGTTTTGTTTCATCTTCTGTTAGTGTAAAGATGTTATCTTTATTTAGATTATCAAATAACTCTTTTGTTCTTTTTGCACCAAATAGTGAGAACATAACTCTTTCGATATTTGAAGATTTTAAAATATCCATTGCTGGTGATTTTGTAAGAATAAGCTCTTTATCTCTGATATCATAAATACCAGTGTTAATCCACTCAGTTAAAATATTGTTTTCATTTGAAGCTACTAAAAGTTTTTGAATCGGAACACCCATATGTTTTGCATAGAATCCACCAAGTACATTTCCGAAGTTTCCAGATGGAACAACTAAATAGATTTTTTCTCCAAATTTAATTTCATCTTGTTTAAGAAGTTGAATATATGACCAGAAGTGATAGATAATTTGGAAAATAATTCTTCCAAAGTTTACTGAGTTTGCAGCACTTAGTTTAATACCATCATTTTCTAACTCATCTTTAAATGATTGAGAACTAAGAAGATTTTTTAATGCATTTTGTGCATCATCAAAATTTCCTTTGATACCAATAATTTTTTGGTTGTGACCATCTTCACATACCATTTGAAGTCTTTGTACATCGGATGTTCCACCATCTGGATACATACAAGCAATTTGAATATTCTCTTTATTTTTAAATGTATTTAATGCAGCTGGTCCAGTATCACCAGATGTTGCAGCCAGAATTAAATATTTCTCATCTCTTTTTTTAGCAATAGAAGAAAGAATAGAACCAAAAGGTTGTAAAGCCATATCTTTGAAAGCTCTTGTTGGTCCATGGTATTGTTCATGTACAAATAAGTCATCTTTTACTTTTACTACTGGACAAGGGTTTGATGCATCATCAAAGTTATCATAAAGGTCAAGAGCTTTTTTGATTTCCTCTTCTTCAATATCAATTTCAAAAGCTTTTAAAATATCATATGCAAGCTCTTTATATGAAGAATTAATATGGTTTTGTAAAAAGTTTTCTTCTAGTTGTGGTAATTCTTTAGGTACATATAAACCACCAAAAGATGCACTTGGACTTAAAATTGCATCTGAGAAGCTAACTTCTTTTGGATTTATACCGTCATTTCCTCTTGTTTCTATAAAATTCATTTCTTTTCCTTATTCTTCATCGTTTAATAATTTTTCCATATCTATGCCATTATTGGGATTGTCTTTCCTAAGAAATTGTGTACCAATTCCATCACTAGTAAATAGTTCTAATAAAATTGAATGCTCAACTCTTCCATCAATAATGTGTGCTTTATTTACACCGTTATAAATTGCATCTACGCAAGAATCAACTTTAGGTATCATTCCCCCTGCAATTGTTCCATCTGCTTTATACCCATCAACATCATCTTTATCAAGTGAGTTTAAAAGTTCACCATCTTTATTTAAAACTCCAACTGTATCAGTTAAAAATAGAACTTTTTGAGCTCCAATTGCTTGAGCTACTTTACTTGCTGCAACGTCTGCATTGATGTTATATCCAGGGTGATTTGGTTTTGCACTATCAGCAATAGGAGCAATAACAGGAATGAAACCTTCTTTAATAAGATTATTAATCATAGTTCCATTTACTTCTGTAATTACACCTGTATAACCAAACTTTCCATTCTCTTTTGGAGTAGCTTTGATAATAGCAGAGTCTTTTCCTGAAATACCAATAGCTTTAGCACCGTGATGATTTAATAAAGAAGTAATATTTTTGTTGATTTCACCACTAAGTACCATTTCAACTACTCTCATAGTCTCTTCAGATGTAACTCTATGTCCATCTACAAACTCTGAGTGTATTTCTAATTTATCAAGAAGTTCAGAAATTCTTGCTCCCCCACCATGTACAATTACTGGTTTGATTCCCACAAGAGAAAGAAGAACAATATCTTCAGCAAATTTTTCTTTTAGTTCAGGACTTGTTTGTGCAGAACCACCATATTTAATAACAATAGTTTTTCCATAGAATTTTTTAATATGAGGTATCGCGTCAAGAAGGGTTTGTACCTTATGTTGTTTTTTTTGCATAGAAGTTCCCTAAGATTATTATTTTTAAGGCAAATATTTTACCTAAAATAATCTTAAGGTTTTAATTTTTAAACTAAAGACTGATCAAACCTAATAACTTTGTTTCTTCCACTATTTTTTGCTTTATATAGTGCAAGGTCAGCATATTTAATTGCTTCCTCTAAGTCTTCAGTATCTTCAGGGAACATTGATACTCCAATACTCATAGTTTTTTGTAGTGTTGTACTTCCACCTGTTGGAATCTCTTTTTTAGCAAAGTTTACTCTTATCTTTTCGGCAACATCTATAGCGCCTTTTTCATCACAGTTATATAATAATACAATAAATTCTTCTCCACCAAATCTAACAGCAATATCTGATTCTCTAATATTTTCATTTAAAGTCTGAGCTACAATTTTGATTGCATTATCTCCAATATCATGGCCATAAGTATCATTTACCATTTTAAAGTAATCAATATCAAGCATTAATACACCATATGCTATACCAGAACGCTTTGTCTGAGAAGTGATATTTGGAATAGCATCTTCTAGATATTTTCTATTTTTTAAATTAGTTAAAGAATCAGTTTGGGCATTGTGTTCTAAAATATTCATAAGCTTTTTACTTACAATTACTGTTTTTGCTGCATCAACATAGTCTTGAATATATGGAATCATTTCTCTTACTTCAATTGTTTGATTTACTGTATCCGTATAAATTGAAATAATTAAATCAAGCTCATTTGAAATAGCATAAGGTACACAAAAATAGTTTGTCTTATCACATGATGGACAGGCAGGACAGATATCTTTAAACTGTGTTGAGTCTATAGTTGTATTTGTTCTATCTGCTCTACAGCCTTCTTCGAAAATATTACAGATAACTTTTGCTTCACTATGAACTAGATTAATTTCATTTGTAATTGTACTTATTTCAAAGAAATTAAACTTACTAATTCCTAGTTTTATTTTTAAAACTTCAGCAAGTCTATTATATACATCATGAATTGTCTCATCATACTCAATTGTTTTTCTAAATTTATAAACATCAGAAAGTCTATCTACTGTATTTTTTACATTTATTAAGTGGTCTTTATCTGTTACTTTATGGTTTTCTGATAAGAAAATAGAGATTTTAGAATCAATTGCTTCTAAAGTTATCTCTAGTTTTTCAAGTAAACCATTAATCCAAAGAGCAACATCTTTTGCCTCTTTTCCTTTTGGATTTTGAATTCTGTATGAATAGTCACCTTGTTGGGCTTTATTCATAACTCTCTTAATAGAATCAAATAGTGAAAGGAATGGAGAAATAATAAAGTTTAGTAAGAAAATAATTACTATCATTAAAACAGATGCAATAAGAAGTGTATCTGTAATAGTTCTAATACCTATTTGTTTTGAGTCATCAATAGACATTTCAATAGAAATAGCACCTAAAGTATCACCTTCTTGTGCATTTGTATGACAAGACATACAATTGATTTTTCCTTTATTTGTTGCATTATATGGAATAGTAATTCTATATGTACTTTGTGAGAAGATTTTATCATTTATGACTTTTTTTGTTTCACCTGTTTGTAAAACTTCTCTATCAACATCATCTCTTGCAGTTTCATTGTTGAAACCTTTTCCATACATATCAATTACTTTTTGAGACCTACTTAACCAAATCTTATCAATATTTGGGATATCTTCTAATTGACTTAAAAAAAGTTCTCTATCATCAATAACTCCACTCACCATTTGGGAAGTCAATGAGTGCTCAACAGTTTTTGCAACAGCTTTTGCTTTATCATCAATTGATTGAATACCATAGTTTCTAAAGTTATAGACCATGTCTATAGTGATTAGAAAAAAAGTAAAGGAAATAATCGAAATAACAAGTAGAATAATTTTATTTTTTGTCTGCATTCAGTATCTCTTCTTTGCTGGTAATAATCTTAAAATATATTATAACAGTAATATTATAAAAAAACTTATAGTTATATAGATATAAATGATTATTTTTGTATTATTCTGTTATGAAAAAATATTTAGCATTAAAAGCAAGTGCAGGAAGTGGAAAAACTTTTGCCTTGACAGTAAGATATATAACATTATTATTAAAAGGTGCTAGTCCTAAAGAGATATTAACACTAACCTTTACAAATAAAGCTGCAAATGAGATGAGTGAAAGAATTTATAAAACTTTGCTTTCACTTGGAGAAGATGAGGCATATTTAGGTGCAATACAAGAGCAGTCAGGTTTTTCTAAAGAAGAAATACTAAGTAGAAAAGAACAACTTGTCCATATCTTTTCTAATGCTTCTTTATCTATATTTACTATTGATAAGTTTGTAAATAAGATTTTAAGAGAGTTTAGTGGATATGCTGGAATAAATGATGATTTTGAAATTAAAGAAGATGATGTAGAGAAACTAAGTAGTAAGTTTTTACAATCTTTAGATATAGATAGTTTTGATAAGTTAATTGATTTCTCTTTATTTGAAAATAAAAAGTATAACTCTATCTTTGAAATATTTAAAAATATTTTTGAAAAGGGTGAGACAGTTGATATTGTAAATATTGACCTTTCTCTAATAGAAATACAAAAAAAAGAGGCTTTAACTGAAGGTTTAAAAATAAAAGAGTTTATTTTAAACTGTCCAAATGCTTCAAAAAGTGCAATAAAAGCAGTAGATTATGAAAATTTTGATGAACTAATCTCTAAAAAATGGTTAGAGAAAAATAGTGCAGGTGAGTATTCATATTTTAAGAAATGTGCAAATGAGACTTTAGAACAATATTTTGCTAAAACAAAAGAGCAAGTAGGAAACTACTATAAGTTAAGGTCTACCTTTTCTTTAAGTAGATTATTTGAACTATACAATCTTTTCAAAGAGTATAAAAGAAAATATAATAGTTCTAAAAACTATTTACACTTTGATGATATTTCAAATATCTGTTATGAACTATTAAGTACAAAGATTGATAAAGAGTTTTTATATTTTAGATTAGACTCTAACTTTTCTCATATCTTAATCGATGAGTTTCAAGATACTTCACTTTTACAATATAAGATTTTACAACCATTGATTGAAGAGATACTTTCAAGTTCTGAGTTTAAAACCTTCTTTTATGTTGGAGATACAAAGCAGTCTATTTATAGATTTAGAGGTGGAAAAAGAGAACTATTTGATTATGTATTAAAAACAAACCCAATGGTAAATGTTGAGGTTTTAAATACAAACTTTAGGTCATGTGAAAAAGTAGTTAATTATGTAAATCAATCTTTTAATAAGTTAGTTTCATATGAGTATCATGACCAAATACCAATTCATAAAGATGGATATGTAGAAGTACTTGAAGATGAGGCTTTATTAGAAGATGAAAAGTATGCAAATATAGCTAAAAAAATATCTGAGCTTATACAAAAAGGTGTAAATAGTAATGATATTGCAATTTTAACATATACAAATGATGATGTATTAAATCTATACTCTTATTTAAAAAAGATGTTTCCAAGTTTAAAAATTAGTACAGAGATGACATCAAAGTTAATAAATCAAGAGAATGTAAAAGCTATTATAAATGCAATCAAATATCTTTATTTTAAAGAGAGTATTTATAAAGAGAATTTAAATGCAATTATTGGAAAGGCTCCTGAAACACCATTTGAATTAGATATTGATTTAAAATATAAAAGTGTGCAAGAATCAGTATTAAAAATAGCACAAGCTTTAAATGTAACTGATGACAATGTTATAAAGTTTGTAGAGCTTTGTTCTTCATATAAAAATGTGGTTGACTTTGTATATGAAATTGATGAATTAGATGCGTCAATAGAAAACTCTGAGCAAATAGGTTTACAGATTTTAACTATCTTTAAATCAAAAGGTTTGGAGTTCCATACTGTATTATTACTTGATAGAATAAAACAAAAAGTAGCTAATAGAGATTCATTACTGTTTGAATATGATGATGTGAATTTAAAAAATATCTATTATAAAATTGGTGCTTTGTATAATTATAGTACTGAATATAAAGAAGCTTTAAAAAAAGAGAAATCTTTAGAGTTTGAAGATGAATTAAATATTTTATATGTTGCTATGACAAGGGCAAAAAAGAATATGATAATATTTAAAAAGCCTGAAAAGTCAGTTTTTGACCTACTTGATTTAAAACCAAATATCTTAGGAGAAATAGTTGTTAGTGATAATAAAACTAAAAACTATGAAAAAACATCTAAAGTCGTATATCAAGCACTTAACTTAGGTAAACAAGATAAACCAATAAGTGTAGAAAATGATGATGAAGAGTATACTTTACATGCAAAATATTTTGGTATAGCAACTCACTATTGCTTAGAAATGATGAATAGTTTTGATGAAAATTCATTAAATCTAGCTATTAATATTGTAAGAAATAGATACTCAAACTATTTAGATGAAAATGATATTCAAAATATCAAAAATAGAGTTTCTAATCTTTTAGTAAATAGTGAATTTTTAGACTTAGTAAAAGAGGGTAATTATAGTAAGGAACAATCACTTATTTATAAAAATGAGTTAAGGATTATAGATTTACTTGTTGAAAAAGATAATAAGTATTACATCTTTGATTATAAAACTACAAAGGGTGAATTACAAGAGCATATTTATCAAGTAAGTTATTATAAAAAGGCAATAAAAGATATTTTAGCCTCTGATGAGGTTTATACTTATATTGTCTATTTAAATGAGGATATGGCTAAGCTAAAAAAGGTTTAAATAAAATACCTAATTGAAGCAAAGCCATAGGCTCTAGTTTTTGAAATGAGTTTTAGATTATCTTCATTTACTATACCACCTAAAGCAATTACATCTAAATCTTCATATGACCTAATTACTTCTCTTAATTTTGACATTCCTTTTGGTTCACCTTTATTTGGTGTATCAAATATTGGAGAGTAAGTAATTGCATTAATATGCTTTTTTTGTGCATTTTCTACATCTGTAAAATTATGACATGAGATAATAGTATAAAGGTCTAAATCTTTTGCTCTTTGAATATCATCAAACTGTTTTGATGTAAGATGAACGCCATGTGCTTTTAGTTCATGTGCTAGTTTATAGTTTTCATTTAATAAAATTTTTTTTATATTAAACTCTTTGCACACTTTAACAAAAACTTCTGCTAGTTCTTTATAGTTTGAAGATTGTTTATCTCTAAAACAAGCCATATCAACTTTTTTAGAATTAAAAACTTTTCTTAGGTTTTTTTCAAACAATATTAAATCATTTGAATAGTATTCAGGATCAGTTATTAGATAACTAAGCAAATCATCTCTCATTTTGTTTATTCCTTTTATAGAACGAAAAAAGGGGAAGAGCAAAAACTCTTCCCCTTTCTAAGTTTTGTGAAGACTAAATTAATTAGTGATCCTCATGCTCCATCATAACTGAACCTGCGATATAAACGTAAGTTAAAATCATGAAAATGAATGCTTGTAAAACACCAAAAGCAGCTAACATAAAGAAACCAGCTAATGGAACTAACCATGGTACTAACATTAATAATACCATTAAGAACATGTCATCCCCTCTTACAGAACCAAAAAGTCTGAATGATAATGAGATAATTCTTGAAAAGTGAGAAATAATCTCAATAGGGAACATTAATGGAGCTAAGATTGGCATAGGTCCCATAAAGTGTTTGAAATAGTTAACAAAACCATTTTTCTTAATACCTATGTAGTTATAGTAAATAAATACAATAAGTGCTAAAGATAAAGTAAAGTTAATATTAGCAGTTGGTGATTCAAAACCTGGAATAACACCAGTCATGTTACTTAGGAAAATAACTAAACCTAAAGCACCAATTAATGGTAAATATCTTCTAGCATTTTCTTCTCCCATTGAATCTTTTCCAATTGCGATAACACCTTGGATGTACGCTTCTAAAACATTTTGTGTACCAGTTGGAACAAGTTGCATTTTTCTAGTTGCAGATCTTGCTAGTAAAAAGATAACTCCCACTACTAGTACAAAGTGTGATAAAATGATCCATTCTTGACCGTGACCACCGATAGAGCCTAAGAATGTAAACAATCTTCCTTCCATTTTCTTCCTTTTTTTTCATTTGTGACTAAAATATAACGCACATTATATATTTTGTTTACTAAAATCTTTCTAAAGATCTTTTATAAAACTAAATTTGTTTAAATCTGTAACCACTTTGTTTCAATTTTTCACCAATTGTTTTTTGATGTTCTTCACCTTTAGTCTCTAAAGATATTGTAATTTGGGCTTCCCCGAACTCTAACTTAACTGAGTCTCTATCATAGTCTATTTGTACAATATTTGCACCACAGTCTCTGAAAATATCACTTAAATGAGTTAATGAACCTGGTTTATCCATAAGTTTTACAATTAAGTTCATTTTTCTATATGATTTAACTAGACCTTTTTCAATAATTTGTGAAAGCATAGTTACATCAATATTTCCACCACTAATAATTGCACAAACTTTTGAGTCTTCTATATTATCAATTTTATCGTGCATAATAGCAGCAGTTGAAACGGCACCAGCTCCTTCAACTACAAGTTTATGTTTTTCAAGTAAGAATAAAATGGCATTTGCAATTTCATTATCAGTTACTTCAACAATATGATCTACATAATCAATAATAATATCAAGAAGTTTTGGATTTACATCACGTACGGCTATTCCATCTGCAATAGTTCTAACACTTGCACTATCAATAGGAGTTTGAGACTTATATGATTCTTTCATACCCCTTGCACCACTTGCAACTACACCAATGATTTTGATATCTGGATTTATAGCTTTTGCAGCAATTGCTATTCCTGCAATTAAACCACCACCACCAATTGGTACAACAATTTGTTTTAAATCAGGTATCTCTTCTAGTAGTTCAAGTGAAATAGTTCCTTGTCCAGCAATAACATCATCATCAGCAAATGGGTGAATAAATTCAACTCCATTTTCTTCTTTGTATTTCATTGCTGCTGCATAGGCTTCATCAAAGTTTTCACCTGTTAGAACAACATTTGCTCCATGGGATTTAACTCCACTTACTTTTGTTAAAGGAGTTGCTTCTGGCATAAAAATAGTTGCATTACAACCAAACTGTTTAGCTGCATATGCTAAACCTTGCGCATGATTTCCTGCACTAGCTGCAACTACTCCTTTATCTCTTTTTTCTCGAGATAAGTTAGCAATTCTATTATATGCACCTCTTAATTTAAAGCTTCCTGTTAATTGTAGATTCTCTTTTTTAAAGTAGATTTCACTTCTAAAAGTTTCACTTAAAATAGGAGCTAAAGTTAAAGGTGTGTTTTGTGCAACATCTTTTAAATTTTCTTTTGCTTCTTTTATATTATCTAACGTAATCATATTTTTTCTTTTCATTTAATTTCCTTGAAATACTATCTAAAAAGAGTTTTCACCTTTATAAATAAAACTCTTTTTACATAGGAGTAATAGATAGAGCTTATGCTCTATCTATTCTCTTCTCTAATCTCTTTTACTGCTTGAACCATGTTTTTTAAACTTGGAATTACTTCTTCCCATTTTCTTGTTTTAAGTCCACAATCTGGGTTTATCCATAATTGCTCTTTTGGAAGTACTTCAAGTAAAAGCTTGATTTGTTTTTTTAGCTCTTCAACACTTGGAATTCTAGGGCTATGAATATCATAAACTCCAGGTCCTACTTCTTGTTTATATCCAACTTCTTTAAATATTTTTAATAACTCATTTCCACTTCTTGCCGTTTCAATCGAAATAACATCTGCATCCATATCTTCAATAGTTTTAATAATGTCATTAAATTCACTATAGCACATGTGTGTATGAATTTGAGTTTCTGGGTAGGCACTACTAACTGAGATTTTGAAGTCTCTTGTTGCCCAAGATTCATAAGCTTTAATATTCTCACCTCTTAAAGGGTATCCTTCTTTAAATGCTGCTTCATCAACTTGAATTATTTTAATACCACTCTTTTGTAAATCATCAATTTCATCACTTAAAGCAACAGCAATTTGTTTTGAAACTTCGTCTCTAGGTTTATCATCTCTAACAAATGACCAGTTTAAAATGGTAACTGGACCTGTTAACATACCTTTCATAATTTTGTCTGTTTTACTTTGAGCATAAGTAATCCAATCAACAGTCATAGCTTTTGGTCTTGAGATATCTCCATAAATAAATGGTGGCTTTACGCATCTACTTCCATAAGACTGAACCCAACCATTTTGTGAAAATCCATAACCTTTTAGTTGCTCTCCAAAGTATTCAACCATATCATTTCTTTCTGGTTCTCCATGAACTAAAACTTCTATTCCGCACTCTTCTTGAAAAGCAATACACTCATCAATATATTGTTTCATTTGCTTTTCATAATCTTCTTTTGAAATTTCATTACTTTTAAAATCTCTTCTTGCTTTTCTAATCTCAGGCGTTTGAGGGAAAGAACCAATAGTTGTTGTTGCTAAGTCTTCATATTTTAAAAGCTCTTTTTGTATTTTGATTCTTTCTTCAAAATCTTTTTCTCTTGAAAGTTTAGTAAAAGTTTCAACTCTTTGTTTTACTTTTTCATCGTGAATAACAGTTGAAGTTTTTCTACTTTTGCTTGCTTCTATATTTTTTTCAAAATCTTTCGCTTCTATTTCATTTAGACTAGATTTACCTTGGAAAAATAGTTTTGAGATCAAATGAATCTCATCAAGCTTTTCTTCTGCGTAACTTAGCCAAGATTTAATCTTTTTGTCTAACTTCTCTTCATATCTTAGTGTAAATGGTGTGTGAAGTAATGAACAAGATGAAGAGATTAAGATATTCTCTTTTTTAACTTCTTGAGAAATCTCTTCTAATATCGAAACACTTTTTTCAATATCATTTTTCCAAATATTTCTTCCATCAACTACTCCTGCAATAAGTTTTTTATCACTTTTTGCAATATCACTTAAGCTTTCAATATTCTTCTTTCCATATAAAAAATCTAAAGCTAGAGCATAAATAGGAGTATTTACTAATACTTTAGTGGCTTCATTTGAGTGTTCAAAATATGTTGCTACAATGATTTTGATATTTTCACTTACACTTGCTAACTTGTCATAGGTTGGCTTGATTAGGCTTAATACTTTTTGTTCATTGTCTTTTACAAAAATAGGTTCATCTATTTGAACAGTGATTTCATCATCAAGTTTTGAAATCTCTTTTAGAAGTGCTTTATAAATAGGTAAAATCTTAGAGTGAAGTTCATAAGTATCACCTCTATCAACTCTTTTTGAAAGACCTAAAAATGTAATTGGTCCAATAAGATTGATTTTCGTTTTTATTCCGTACTCTTTTGCTTCTTTGTATTCATTTAATATTTTTGAAGCATTTAATTTATACTCATCTTCTAATGAAAGTTCTGGAACTATATAATGGTAGTTTGTATTAAACCATTTAGTCATTTCCATTGCTACACTAGTTTTATTTCCTCTAGCCATAGAGAAATATAGTTCTTTATTTTCTAAATCTTTAAATCTTTTTGGAATAGCATTTAATAAAACGCAAGTATCTAAAACATTGTCATAAAATGAAAAGTCATTTGACGAAATATATTTTATTCCTGCATCTTTTTGATATTTCCAGTGTCTTTTTCTTAAAACACTTGCAACTTCTTCAACTTCTTTAAACGAACAATTCTTTGACCAATATTTTTCTAATATTTTTTTTAATTCTCTTTGTTCTCCAATTCTTGGAAAACCTATTACATATGATTTTGACATTATTTTAACCTTAAAAATTGTCCCAATTTTGAAGGGACCTATAATTATCTGTCTTCTTTTTAAAGTAATTTATAAAAAATTACAAAAGAAGCAAAAACTAAAGAGAATAACGAGTTATTCTTTTTCTGCATAACTTAATTATTTGTATTTTAAGATTGTTAATGGTGGATGTACCCCTGTTCGTCTAAACGCAAAGAACTTGCAATAAAAAGGGCAACGAGGTATGAATTTGAAAAGTAAGACTGCTAATTTTGTTTTTCTTCTAAAAAAACAATCACAGTGACAAGGTTTACTATTATTTATTTGTAAACATAAAGTGACTTCCTCTAGTGGAGGGTCATTTTCATCAAACTCATCATTTTCAGAAGATAATTTTTTCTGTAATGTGTGTTTAGCCTTTATCACAAGGTTTTGCAATTTTGTTTCAACAGTATAAGCTAAGATACTAGCAAATGTAAAATAGTTTTTTCCAAAACCTTTAGGCGCTTTCACTTCAGTTTCTCCTTTCATAAAATTAAAAGTGGAATTTATCAAATCTAAGCTTAATGTTTATTACATTTGAAAAGTTAAGTAGTTTAAATGAAATTAGGTTAATATTTCAAAAAATATTTAAGGTCAGTTTTGAAATTTACTTTTGTAACTTTATTTCCCAATTTAGTAGAACCATATTTTTATGATTCAATACTAAAAAGGGCTATTGATTCAAACTTTATATCTTATGAGTTTTACAATCCTAGAGATTTTACAACTAATAAGCATTTAAAAGTAGATAAACAAATGATTGGTGGAGGCGCAGGAATGCTAATGACTCCTCAGCCACTTTTTGATTGTTTAGATGAAATTAAAAGAAAAAATCCTGAAGCTTATATTGTATTTCCCCTTGCTGCTGCAAAACCTTTTAAACAAAATGATGCAAAAAGATTAGCAAAAAAGAAAAATATAGTTTTTGTTTCTGGAAGATATGAAGGTATTGATGAAAGAGTTATAGAAAAGTATGCAAATGAAGTATTTTCAATTGGAGAGTTTATTTTAACTGGTGGAGAGCTACCATCTTTAGTTATGGCTGATGCTATTGCTAGAAATGTTGAGGGAGTTTTAGGAAATGCTGATTCTTTAGTAGAAGAGAGTTATGAAAATAACCTTTTAGAAGCACCTTCCTTTAGTAAACCAGAAAATTTTCAAGATTTAAGCGTCATTAAAGAATTCTTAAAGGGAAATCATAGTAAAATTGCCACCTTAAAATATAACTTGGCTATATGCAAGACAAAATACTTTAGACCAAGTTTAGTTACAAATAAAAAACAAAATTAAAAGCGTGATACCCCGCGTCTTGCAAAGGCGGGCACTTTCACCAAAGGGAACAAATGAAAAATAGATACATTGCAAGCTTTGAAGCAGCGCAAATTGCAGAAAAAGAAATTCCTCAGTTTAGAGCTGGAGACAACGTAAGACTTGGTGTTGAGATTAAAGAAGGTTCTAAGACTAGAGTTCAAACTTTCGAAGGTGTTGTAATTGCTAGATCTGGTAACGGTGTTGATGCAACATTTACTGTTAGAAAACTTGGAGCTAACTCTGTTGGTGTAGAAAGAATTTTCCCACTATATTCTGAGTCTTTAAAGTCTTTTGAAGTAGTAAGAAGAGGTAAAGTAAGAAGAGCTAAATTACACTACCTTAGAGGTCTTACTGGTAAGAAAGCTAAAATTAAAGAGCTTAGAAAATAATTTAAGCAGAAAAACTAAGACTACGGTCTTAGTTTTACCTTATGTCAAAAACTTTAATCCACTGTACATCACTTTCTCAATCACAATCTTTTATTAACTTTTTAAATCTAAAACAAAATAATACTATTAAGAATTTACCAAACGGGGTAAAAATATTTGAAGATGAAAACGCTAAATATCTTTTAGTAGTTTCTAAAACTGGAAAAGAGAATATACTTGAAGCTTTAGGCTTTATTTATAAAAACTATACAATAACAAAAGCTTTTAATATTGGAATTGCTGGATGTAGTGATGGTTCTGTTAAAATAGGAACACTTTTTTGTACCAACAGACTTTTATTTGGAATAAACTTTGGCTCATTAACTACAGTTGATTCTCCTTTAGAAACAGATGAAAACCTAGAAACACTTCTTGTAGATACAGAGGCTAAATATTTCTTAGAAGCTTCAACGGAAAACTGCAAAGAGTTATATGTCTTTAAAGTTGTTTCAGACTATTTAGAAACAGAAGACTTAAAAGATGAATTTATAGAATCTCTTATACAAAATGTATACTCTAAAATCGAAATATTTATTTAAACTATTAAGGAAAATTAACTTATAAATTTGATGATTAGAACAATAAATTGGATAATAAATATACAAATTTATTGTTTAGGGTTAATTTTTAATATCTTTTGATGTTATTAAATGCTACTATTTTAGAAATAATCTATTGATATAGTTTCAAATTATTAATAAGGGTATTAAAATGAAATCTTTTAGTATAAATAAAAAACTAATTATTTTAATTGTAGGTAGCTTAGTTTTTCTTTCTTCTGCTATTGTGAGCATAAGCTTTTTTCAAAGTGTTGAAAATACAGAAAAAGATAAATTATCTCAGTTAAAGTCAATTACTTCTGCAAAAAAACAACATATTCTAGACTATTTTAATTCTATTGAAGGATTAATTGTCTCTGTTGCTAACTCTTCTTCTACTATTGATGCCTTATATTATATGGAAAAAAATTTTTATAAAATTAAAGAAGAAGTTAAAACTAAATTGACTGTTAGTGATGTAAAAAAACAATTGATTTCTCATTATGATGAATTTTATATCAATAATATAAATTTCAATATAAAATCTGTTGAAGATAAAAAAGATTCAGAAAGTTATTTACCTAAAGATGAAAGTGGAATATGGGCACAATATATTTATATAGTAAAGAATAGTGCAAAAATTGGTGAAAAAAATGATATGCAAGATTCTTCTTCTATAAGTACTTCATATACTTTTGATCACAGTAAATTCCATAATACTTTTAATACAATATTAAAAAAGTTTTCTTTGTATGATATTTTTCTAGTAGATAATAATGGAACTATTATATATAGTACTTTCAAGGAAAAAGACTTTGCAACAAATTTAAAAGAGGGACCATACTCTAATACTGGAATTGCAAAAGCAAATGAAAAAGCTTATACTCTAAACGAAGGAGAAATTGCTTTTTCAGATTTTAAACCTTATGAACCTAGTTATAATGCACCTGCTTCTTTTATAGCAACTCCAGTATTTAAAAATGAGAAAAGAATAGGTAATTTAATTATGCAATTTCCTATTAATATTATTGATGGAATTATGAATTTTGAAAGAAAGTTTGATGAGGCTGGATTAGGAGAAACAGGAAATACCTATTTAGTGGGAAGTGATTATACGATGAGAAATAATCACAGATATATTGACAAAAATCAAAATGAGAATGTAAAAAACTCAGGGACAACAATTGCAACATTAAAAATTGAAACAGATTCTGTTAAAAAAGCTTTATTAGGCAAAGTTGGTAGTCATTTGATAAAAAATGAAAATGGTAATAAAATTCTTAGTGCATATGCTCCACTAGAAGTATTTGGAGAAAAATGGGCAATTATCTCTGAAATAGATGATAAAGAAGCTTTAAATGAAATTTATAATTTAAATATGCTTATTCTATCAGTTGTATTTATCCTTTTAATAGTTATTGTTACTATATCTTTATGGTTATTAAAATCATCAATTGTAAAGCCTCTTAAAAGTTTTGAAGAAGGATTATTAGAGTTTTTTAAATATTTAAATAATGAAACATCTTCTGTGAATGAGTTAACTTATATAAAAAATGATGAAATTGGAAATATGTCAAAAGTAATTAATCAAAATATTAAGAAAATTAGAATGACTTTAGAAAAAGATAGAACCTTGATTTCTGAAACAGTGCAAATTTTATCAGAGTATGAAAGTGGAAGTTTAAGTGGTCGAATCAAAACTAGTACTGATAACCCAACTTTAAATGAACTAAAAAGTGTGTTAAATAAAATGGGAGAAAACCTACAAAATAATATTGATAATATTTTGAATACTTTAGGGGAGTATACTCATTATAATTATTTAAATAAAGTAGATGATACTGGTCTTAAAGAACATCTATTAAAACTTGCTAATGGTGTAAATACATTAGGTGACTCTATAACTGAAATGTTAATTCAGAATAAAACAAATGGTATAAAATTAGATAGAAGTTCTGATGTTTTATTAGATAGTGTTGGAATATTATCAAATAATGCAAATAGTGCTGCTGCTTCAATTGAAGAGACTTCTGCTTCAATTGAAGAAATAAATAGTAACTTAGTTTCAAGTAATGAAAATGTACAGAAAATGTCTTCTTATGCTCAAGAAGTTACTAGTTCTGTAAAAGAGGGAGAGGAATTAGCAAATAGAACTACATTAGCTATGGATGAAATAAATTCACAAGTTACTGCAATAAATGAAGCGATTAGTGTAATTGATCAAATTGCATTTCAAACAAATATTTTATCTTTAAACGCAGCAGTAGAAGCAGCAACAGCAGGAGAATCAGGAAAAGGTTTTGCTGTTGTTGCCCAAGAAGTTAGAAATCTTGCATCAAGATCTGCTGAAGCAGCAAAAGAAATAAAAGATTTAGTTGAGAGTGCAAATGTAAAAGCGAATGAAGGTAAACATATTGCTGATTCTATGATTGGAGGATATTCAAGTTTAAGTAAAAATATTTCAGAAACGATTGAATTAATAGAATATGTTTCTATTTCATCAAAAGAGCAGCAACAAGGAATAGCTCAAATAAATGAAACTATAGCTAAACTTGATAAACAAACACAAGAAAATGCTTCTATTGCTCAAGAAACAAATGAAATTGCACAAGAGACAGATAAAATTTCTAAGCAAATAGTAAGTGATGCAAATGAAAAAGAGTTTAATGGAAAAGATACTATCAAGGTAGAAAATATTGTTAATTTAGAGAAGAAAAATAAAAAACAAAGTATGACAGAAAAAAATAAAATAAAACAAGATGATTGGGAGAGTTTTTAATATTTAAAATATAAAACGATAGAATTACGCAATTTTAAAATGGAAAGATAGTTAATGTTACATGATATTGTGAATTTTGTTGTTGAGTTAGTTGGGGATTTAGGCTATATTGGTATATTTTTAATGATGTTCTTAGAGAGTTCTTTTTTCCCTTTTCCTAGTGAAGTAGTAATGATTCCAGCAGGATATTTAGTATATAAAGGTGAAATGAATATGTTTGCTGCAATTTTTGCAGGTATAGCAGGAAGTTTAGGTGGAGCACTATTTAACTACTTTTTAGCAATAAAATATGGAAGAGCCTTTTTAATTAAATATGGAAGATACTTCTTCATTAGTGAAGAAACAATTGCAAAAGTAGAGCTTTTCTTTAAAGAACATGGTCATATCTCAACTTTTTCAGGAAGACTTATTCCAGCTGTTAGACAATATATCTCTTTCCCAGCAGGCTTAGCAAAAATGAATCTGCTAACTTTTTCTATTTATACAAGTTTAGGAGCAGGTATTTGGGTTGTTATTTTAACAATGCTTGGTTATTTTATTGGTGGAAATGAAGCTTTAATCAAAGAGTATTTAAGATATATAATTATTGCTATTTTATTAGGCTTAGCAGTAATGGGATACTGGTACTATAGAAGAAAAAAGAAATAGACTAATTATTTAACTCTTTTTTCATTGAAAGTTGCTAAACTTAATAAATGAAAAACTTTATTATACAAAACTGGAATAAACTACTACTTTCTATTTTTACTATTAGTGCTGTTTTTATAGCAATAACTTTTGCCATTGATACTACTGCTAAAACTTTGGTTGATGACTCTTTTTCTCAGGCAATTATAGTTTTTGGAAGTGCAAAAGCTTTAAATGCTGTTATCTCTTTAGCTCAAGGAACAGAACTTTCACTACCTTTTTTTGTAGTTGCAATTGGGGAAGTATTAGATCCAGTAAATGATTTGGTTGAGCAGTTCTCTTTAGTAATGCTTGCTAGTATGACTTCTCTTGGTATTCAAAAGATATTTTTAAACTTTGTAACCAATGAAATATATAACTATCTTCTTCTTGTATTAGTAATAGTTTTAAATATATGGTTGTATAAAAGATTTAGAAATGATAATAAGCTAAGAGATATCTTTTTTAAAGTAGTGTTTGTATTATTGTTTTTGCGTTTTGCAATTCCTATGATAAGTTATGTAAATGATATTTCTTATAACTACTTTGTTAAAGAAGAGTACAATATTGAAAGATTAAATGAAAATATTGTAAAAGTTAAAGAAGATGTTAGTAAGGTCAATCAAGAGACTTTACAAGCAAAAAAAGAGAGTTCTATCTTTGATAAGATAGTTGAAAAATTTGATAGTGAATACTATAGTAAAAAAGTTCAAGAGTATACAGATGCTGTGGATAATTCAAGTGAGTAT
Organism: Arcobacter sp. CECT 8989; assembly: GCF_004116715.1. Taxonomy (NCBI): domain Bacteria; kingdom Pseudomonadati; phylum Campylobacterota; class Epsilonproteobacteria; order Campylobacterales; family Arcobacteraceae; genus Arcobacter; species Arcobacter sp. CECT 8989. The sequence goes on from NZ_PDKE01000009.1 coordinate 61,479, forward strand.
ATTATTGATTTGATTATAGTTTTTATTTTTCAAACTATATTTTTGCCTATACTATTTTTATTTATTTTATATTGGTTTATAAAATCTATTTTTAATATGAAACAGGCCTAATTATTTAGATAATTGGCCTGTTATATCTCATAAATACAAGAGAAGGAATTGCTAATCCAAAGCCAATCCCACTTAAAATAATAACTGCTTTTAATCCATTGTCAATAAACAAAGTAATAAGCTCAGGAGAAACCCCTTGGGCATTCATTTGAAGTAAGTTTATAATTGCTGTAAAAGCATATGTTCCTGGAAGTAAAGGAATAATTGAAGCAATAGTATAAACAGGTCTTGGAACTATATATTTTCTTGACCAATATAAAGCGATAACCCCAACTAAAGTAGAAGCTAAAAAAGTAGCAAGTTCAATAGGAATATTTAAATCCATAAGTACAAATCTTGTTGTATATCCTATAGCTCCACCAATTGCACAATAGACTAAGGCATTTCTTGGAACATTAAAAACCATAGCAAAACCAACAGCTGGAATAGCTGCAAAGATTGCATTTAAAATATATGTAGCTAATAAACTATCCATTACCAACCTCTCATACTAAGTAGTGCAAAAGCTAGAATAATACCTATTGATGTAGCTACACTTAAAAGTAGTGCTTGCATCCAACGACCCCACCCCATTGAAAGGTATCCTTTTACTGCATCTAAAACTGAGTTTACAAAAGGAAATCCAGGAGCTAGCAGTATTACACTAGAAGTCATAACTATATTTGGAGTAGAGCTTAGTTCAAATATTTGTGAAGTACTTGCTATAAGTGTTGCTACAAAAGCTGTAAGTCCAAAACTAATGATTAAGACAAACTGTTTTTTAGCCATTACATGTCTTACATACATAGCAACACTAGCAGCAACAAAGGTTATGAAAAAACCATTTAAATCTGCTCCATAAAGATATGAGAATGAAGCACAAGATAGACCAACCATAAATACAACTAGCCATCTATTGTAATGATTTGGTTGAATCTCTTTTATAGTATTAAAAACATAATCAACATCTTTTTTCTCTTTCTCAACATCTATACACATCTTTTGAACATCACAAACAATAGACATATTTATTGGTTTGTGGTGAGCTCTTCTTGTAGTTGTTACTGATTGTGTTTGATTATTGTTTAAAGTACTTAAAACAATAGCAGAAGGAATAAGAGAAACTTCAACCGAATCAACTCCTAAAGCTTTTCCTAGTCTTTGTGCTGTATCTTCTATAAGTTTACTTTCTGCACCAAATTCAAGCATTAAAACAGCTGCTTTAATTATTGCTCTTGTAATTTTTGTTTGTTCTTCGTATGTAATATTATTCATTTATTTTTAGTTTTAAAATCTTTCCATTGTCGTCTGCAATGTATAGGTTTCCTTTTTTGTCAAAAGTTATTCCTTCTTGTGCATATTTTTTTGATAACTTATACTCTTTTACTACTTTTTTTGAAGTTATATCATATTTAATTAACAAATTGGCATCATCGCTTACTAAATATAAAAAGTCTTTATAAAAAGCTAATCCTGCAATATCTTTGTATCCATGGTCAATAACATCTTTTATCTCTAGTTTTTTCTTTTTTTTATAATCTAAAATAACTATAACAGAAGAGTCATCTTTAGGGTAGGGCTTATCTGATTGATTAGAGGCATAGATTTTATCATTATGTAAAGTTAGACCTTCAATTCCATCTTTACCCCTTTTAACAATTTTATTGCCTTTGTATTTGCCTTTGATTTTTATCTCTTTTATTATTGAAAAATCTTTTTTATTTAAAAGTATAATTTCATCTTTCTCTTCATTTGCTAGAAGTAGTATATTTTTCTTTTCATCTATAGTTATACCTTCTAAGTCAAAATCACCTAATTTTTTTTCTCTTTTAATTTTCCCTTTTAAAGACAGTTCATAGATAGTTCCTTCATCATTTACTACAAAAAGAGTATTTGATTTTTCACTATAAACTATACCTGAAGCCTCAGGGATTTTTGCTATTACTTTCTCTTTTGCAAAAAGGTTTTGACAAAAAGTAAGAAGAAGTAGGATTGTAAAAAGGTTTCTCATATGTTTTATTTGCCTTATTTTCTGAAATTTTATACTAATTATCATAACGAATGTATTAAACTTTGAAAAGTTAAATTCAACTGTTACCTATAAACAATGCCATGAAATAAGGGTTTTATTAAATGTAACATTGGTTTAAGGTATATTTTAGATATAAACTCTAGTATATATACTATAATAATAAAAAAATATTTTATTTTTGGATTTTACTATGCAAGAATATGTAACAAATACAATAAATAGTTTTAAAGACGAATCAGCAATCAATAGAATGGTATATAACATTATTACTGTTATTAAGACAAAACATGATTATGAATCTGCAATTAATCTTATTAAAGAGAATAATATAAATCTTGAAGATATAGTTTCAAGGAGTATAAGACTACCTCTTCCTGACCTTATCAAGTTAGCAGATTTAATGATTTTAAAAAAGGGTAAATAAGTAATGAATGAAGTGATTAGTAGGATTGTTTATCTTATAAAAAAAGAAGTTAACTTTGAAGAAGCAGCAAATTTAATGATTCAAAATAATATATCTATTGCTAAACTTTCACAACAAACTTTAAAATTGTCTCAGTTAGACTTAGCAAGGTTAGCTGATAAAATATTACAAAAAAAGTAGCTAAGAGAAACTATTCTCTTAACTCACTTAGTCTTTTTAGAAGATACTCTAACTCAGCTCTTTTTTCAACTTTTTCATGAACTTTCTCTTCTAGGAAATCAACTACATTTTTATGTAGTTTAACTTTTGATAGTTTATTAATATTTGTAATTCCACCTGGGTTTAAAACATTAACCTCTAAGATTTTATCACCAATCATATCTAATCCTGCAAAATAGATACCATCAGCTAAAAGTTTTTTACCTACTTTATTACAAATAGTTTTTTGTGATTCTGTTAAATTATACTTGTGTGCACTTCCACCTGCTTGAATATTGGCTCTTACTTCTCCATCAGCTGGTTTTCTATGGTATGCACCAATTGCTTTACCATTTAGCATCATAACTCTTACATCACCATCTTCAGCACCATGAATATACTCTTGTAAGATAACGTAGTTTTCACCTGAGCTATCTATATAAAAATCAAGTAAAGAGTTAATATTTGATTTTGCATTTTTTTCTAATACAATTACACCTCTACCACCTGAACCATCAAGGGGTTTTAAAATCATCTTCTCTTCATGTGACTCTTCAATAATTTTCTTTATATATTTTTTACTTCCTGAAACATGAGTTTTAGGTAAGTAACTATTTGTTGGGTCATGGAAAGTTGTTGTATATAATTTATTGTTTGCTTTTCTAATACCATCTACGTCATTGATAATTATTGTTTCATCTTTTACTGAATCAAGAAAGTTGAAAACTATAGGTGAAATAGGAGGGTCTTTTCTTATCATAATACAGTCAAAAGCATGTAAAGCTTTTAGCTTAACCTGAAATTCACATTTTTTATAAAATGACGTTATTGAGTCTGGAATTTTACCTTCAAATAGAATTGTTTTAGCAAAACCATGTACAATATTGTTTCTAACAGTTAAATCATTTGTATAAAGTATTGAGACTTTGTGTCCTCTTTGCATACACTCTTTTATAATCGCAAGTGTAGTACTTTTTACTGGTTCAATATTGTCCCAATGTTCAATAATAAACACAACATGCATTTTTTTATCCTTAGTATAAATTAATCTATAATTATACTCTAATTTTAAGATAAATTACTATTGTTTAACTATTTTGAGGGAAGATAATCTTGAAGTTAGCTCCAAAATATGATTTATTATTTAAAATAAATTGTTCATTTGATAGCTTTATATTTCCGTTTAGGTGTTTTGTAATAATTTGAGAAGACATATAAAGACCAATTCCTGTTCCTTGGCTTTTATGTTTTGTAGTAAAATATGGTTCAAAGATTCTTGTTTGGATTTTTTCAGGAACTCCTCCTGCACTATCTTTAATAGAGATGATAATATTATTGTTCTCTTTTGTAGCTAAAATATATATCTGCTTGTCTTTTATATCTTGTTGATTTAAAGCATCTATTGCATTGTTAAAAATATTTAATAATACTTGTGTTAATTCACTCTCTAAAGTTGTAATTTCTATATCTGATATCTTTTTTGTTAAATTGATATTTGAAGATTTGATTTTTGATGTGATTAAGTATAAAGACTTATCAATACAAGAAGCTACGTCAAAAGTAGTATTCTCTTTATTTGGATTAAAAAAGTTTCTAAAGTCATCAATTGTTTTAGATAAATATTGAGTATGCTCATTAATAGCTTTAACATTATCTAATAAGTGCTGTTTTGGGATTTCATTATCAATCTCAAGGTTTAATTGCATTCCTGTAGAAACTGTAGAGATTATTGATAAAGGTTGTCTCCATTGGTGGGCTATATTTTCTAACATTTCTCCCATTGCAGCCATTTTTGATTGTTGAGCTAAGATTGTGTCTTTTTCTCTTTTCTCTTGTTCTAGTTTTTTGATTTTACTAATGTCTAAAATAGTTCCAATTATTAATAAAGGATTGTTTTTTTCATCAAATTTAGTGACTTTAGAAGTGATTTGCAAGTATTTAATAGTCTTTTTATTGATAACAATTCTAAACTCATTTACTAATTTATTTTTTGAAGAGACTAATTTATTAAGGTGACTTTTTACTATTTTTTTATCATCTTCATGGACATAAGACAATAGTAAATCAACAGTAGGTTTTATTTGATTTGGATAGAACCCAAACATTTTAAAGTGTTCATTACTCCAATATAATTCATCTTTTTTTATCTCATATTGAAAACTTCCTAAGTGAGCAATTTTTTGTGCTTCATCTAAAAGGTAGTTAGCTCTTTTTAATTCTTTCGTTTTACTTTCAACTTTTATCTCTAAAGATTCATTTAGTTGTTTTAACTCTTTTGTTCTTTCTTCAACTTTCTCTTTTAAAAGCTTGTTTTGTTTTATATTTGATTGATTTTTATATATAAGAATAATTACAATTGTAAAGATAACAGACAAGGCAATCCAAAGTCTACTATAGTTAAAATTATCCTCGAATTGTATAGTTTCCCATTTATTAATTATATCTTTTATTTTTTGTTTATCTAAAGACTCAATAGTTTTATCTAAAGCACTATGTAAAAGAGAATAATCCTTTCTTATCATAATTCTAAGTGCAAAGTTTAAATCTGTATTTCCAGATATTTTAAGGGTTTCTAATCCTAATTTACCAATATTATATGCTAGGTTTGGCTTTATATCAATATAAGCAAAAGCATCTTTACATTCAACTGCTTCAAGACCTTCTTTTATACTTTTTACTAGAAGTAAGTCTAAGTCAGGATAATTCTCTTTTAAAAGTTTGTGAGCTGTAAAGTTTTCTCCAACTGCAATTTTTTTATTTTTTATTTGTTCCATATTTTCAATAAAGTTTTCATCTTTTAGTGTAACTATTGAGATAGGAAAAGAGATGTAAGGCTTTGTGAAAATAGCATAGTTTTCTCTATCTTTTGTTTTTCCTGCACTAAAAATCACATCTTGCTGTTTTTGTTTTATACTTTCAAGTTGTTTTGTAAAGTCATGGAAGAAAGTATATTTTGTATTTAAATGTAAATGATCTTCAAGTAGTTTCCAAACTTCAGAAGAGATACCTGTGGGAGTATGTGATTTTGACTCAAAAGAGAAAGGTTTCCATGCTCTAGAAACAGAGACATTAATTTTTGTATTTTTTATAAAATTTGATTCTTCTTTTGTCAGACTTGTAGGTTTAAATTGATTATAAAATTTAAACTTTTCATTAATAATCCACTTGCTTTCAATATCAGAGAGTTCCTCTTTTGATATTTTTTGAAAGCCTTTGTTAAATGTATCAATTAACTCCTGTTTCAAAGCAATTGCTTGAATATATGAAATTTCTGATAATAGATTAATATGCTTAATCTCATGGAAATAACCTTTTTGTAGGGTATAAAATTCAATGGCAGTTTTATCATCATAGAGTAAATCAATTTTTTTCTTTGTTAAATCATTTACTGCATTTTCATAGTCTTCATAGTTAATAATTTCAGAGTTTGGAAAATTTTTTTTTATAACCTCTTTATAATCATTACCTATAATACCTATTATATAAAAAGCATCTTTTTCAAAATTTTTACTATTTTCTTTGTGAATAAAAAGAGAAGTTTTTCTTTTATAGAATGGTTTTGAACCTTTCATCCAAGATTTATAGACTTCTGTTCCTAGAAAAAAGTCTACTTTTTCATTTTTCACTAAATCTATAGAGTTTTGCCAAAGTTTGCCATTGACAAATTTTAATTTGTAGTTGTTTTTTTCTGCCCAAAGTTTCCAAAAGTCTATTAAAAGTCCTTGGGGCTTATTGTTTTTAATATAGGAAAAAGGTGCATAGTTTGGGTCATATGATACAGTGAAACTTTTTTTGAGTGGTTGTGCGTATAAAAAGCATGAAAATAAGAAAAAAATAAATACTGTTTTAAATCTCAACATTTTTAATCCACTATACTTAAATTGTAAAAGTATTATATCAGAAAAAAATAGTCTATTAATAAACGATTGTTTATAAAATAGTATTATCTTGTATTCAATAGATACTAAATATCCTTTGTATATAATAATTCCAAATAGAAAATATAAGGGAAAGTTTGAAAGATATTACAAAATACTATTTAGATAAAGAGATTTTATTTAAAGAGATTGAAGAAGTAAGTCCAAAAGAGTTAAAAAGTAGAAAAAAGATTAAGATATTTGTGGCAACTTCAACAAATAAAGATTATTATGCAATATTTATAGTAGATTCAAAAAGTAGATTCATAAGAAAAAATGTAGAAGATTTAATGCAAATGGAAGCTTTATTAGCAGACTACAAAGAACACAATTTTAAGAAAAAAGAGCTAATTATCTCTTCACCTCTTTGTTCAAAAGCTAAAAAGTTACTTGAAGAGAATAAATGGAGAATAAGAGTTGATTTTATGTGATATTGGGAATACAACTTTTCACTTTAACATAGATGGAAAAGAACAAAGATATTTAGTAAACTCCCATGTGCCTGATTTTAAACAAAGAGTTTATTATGTCTCTGTAAATGATAACGCAACTGCAAAATTAAAACTTACAAATGATGATATAGTTGACTTAGAACCATATATAAAGTTTAAAACAAAATATGTAGGTATGGGACTAGATAGAAAGATTGCTTGTTGTTTTATTGAAGATGGAATAATAGTTGATGCAGGAAGTGCAATTACTGTTGATATTATAAAAAAAGGTAAACATAAAGGTGGATTTATTCTTCCTGGACTAAAAGCTTTTAGAGATATTTACCCTCAAATTTCTCATAAATTAGATGTTGATTTAAATACAAAGGTAAATTTAGATAAAATCCCCCTTTGTACTAAAGATGCAATCTCTTATGCTATATTAAAATCAATTATAGAACCAATTAAAAAAGTGAGCAAAAAAAAGCAGATTACTTTTACTGGTGGAGATGGAAAGTTTTTGAATAAATACTTTGACAATAGCATCTATAAAAAAGACATAATTTTTGAAAATATGAGAAGGATAATTAATGCTAACGATTGCATTACCTAAGGGAAGAATAGCAAAAGAGACTCTTTCTAAGTTTGAACAAGCATTTGATGAAGAGTTTGTATTTGAAGATAGAAAACTTATTTTAGAAAAAGCTGGATTTAGATTTTTAAATGTAAGAAATCAAGATGTGCCTACTTATGTTATGCATGGAGCAGCAGATTTAGGTGTAGTTGGACTTGATGTATTAGAAGAAAAAGAGTATGACTTAATTAAACTACTTGATTTACAACTTGGATATTGTAAGGTTGCCTTTGGTCTTATCAAAGGACAAGAACTAGATATGACAAAGAGTAAAATCACTGTTGCTACAAAACATGAAAAAATTGCAAAAAGATATTTTGAAGAAAAAGCAATGGCAGTTGATATTATCAAACTATATGGTTCTATTGAATTAGCTCCTTTAGTAAACCTTGCTGATTGTATTGTTGATATTGTTGAAACAGGTGCAACAATGAAACAAAATGGTTTAGAAGTAGGGCCTACAATTATGGAAAGTAGCGCACACTTAATTGCAAACAAAAATGCTTATTATGCAAAAAAAGATAAGATTTTTGATTTAAAAGAAAAGTTAGAAGCTGTTATTCAATGGGATTAAATCTATACTCTAAGATAGAGCCTTATTTAGACTTTCAAGATGAGGTTTATAACTTACATAATGAGTTTATGTCTATTGTTTTTGATAATGAACTAGACAATATTTTAGATGTAGGTTGTGGACAAGGTTTTTTTATTGAGAGTTTAAACTTAAATCAAAAAAATGCCTATGGAATTGATTTAAGTAGTGAGCAAATTGACGCTTGTAAACAAAGAGGTGTAGAAAATGTAGCATGCATTGATTTAAAAGATGTAAAAGAAAAATATGAGTGTGCAACGGCTATCTTTGATGTGATTAACTATATTCCAAAAGATAGTTTAAAAGAGTTCTTTGAGAACGTTTATAAAGCTTTAAATGATAAAGGATACTTTATCTTTGATGTAAATACTCTTTATGGTTTTGAAGAGATAGCACAAGGTTGTATTACAATGGATTTAGATGATAAATTCATTGCTATTGATGCTATTTATGAAGATGAAAAACTAGTTACTGATTTAACTTTATTTACAAAGTTAGAAGATGGTAACTTTAAAAAAGAGAATGATTTTATAACTCAATATTATCATAGTAAAGATAGATTAAAAAAGATGCTAAAAAAGATTGGCTTTGAGGTTGAAAGTTTACGAGACTTTAATCTTCATAGTGATGAAAGAGCTGATAAACAAATCTATATCTGTACGAAATAGAAGTTAAACGTTACAGCTTAAAACTTCTATTTCAATTCTATTTCTTCCTAGAGCTTTTGCTTTATATAAAGCATTATCAGCTCTATTAAAAATCTCTCTTTTTGTATCATTTTTATGATATTGAGAGATTCCCACAGAACAAGTTAAGGCTAGGTTATCTTTAAAATCATGTACTTCAACAGTAGAACGTATTTTTTCAGCAACTAAAATTGCTTCTTCAATATTTGTATGAGGAAGAAGTACTATAAACTCTTCTCCACCCCATCTAGCTACAACATCACTTTTTCTTGAGCTTAATGTTAATATTTTAGAAAATTCTTGTAATACAGAATCACCTTTTAGGTGCCCATATGAATCATTTACTTTTTTAAAGTGGTCAATATCAACTAATAAAATTGTAAAGATACCATTTTCATATCTATCAAGTTTTTTAATCTCATACTCTAAAAATGACTCAAACTTTTGTCTATTGTAGATTTTAGTTAGATAATCTGTTGAAGCTATCTCTTCTAGTTCTGCTTGTGTTTGAATTAAAGCTTCATTTGTTTTAGAAATTTTACTTCCTTCTTTTTTCATAAGTTCTATCCATTTATTGTAAACAATTCTTAAAAGCTCTTTTTGAGAGATGATACCTGTTACATAACCTTTATCATTTTCAATAATAATTCTTTTAAACCTTTGTTTTCTAATAAATGCTAAAGCATCTGCAATAGTTGAGTGCTCTTTTAGAGTTTTAATAGGACTTGTCATAAAATTTGAAATTTTTTGTGTTAAGTTACAATCTAAATGTATAAGATTTATAAAGTCTTTTGAAGTAAAAATCCCTACTGCTTTTTCATCATTATTCTTAATTATAACAGCATCATTTCCACTGTTTTTTATAAGTTTAACAGCATGAAGTGCAGATGAATCCTCATAGGCAAAAACAGCTTGATAATTTAAGATAAGATTACCAAGAGTTTGTCTCTCCATTAACATTTGAGGGTCAATATTATTGATTATATCAGTATAAGAAAGGATTCCTTCTAGTTTATTGTTTTCATCAACAATTACCATATACTCTTCTGTAGAGTTAATCTGGTTTAGAAGGTTGATTAAATTAAGGCTTTTATTTATAACCTTAACCTCTCTTAATCCTAAATCTTTAAGTTTTGTTTTATGGTCTACTCTTTCTAATTTAAAATCAATTAATTGAGTTGTAGTAAGAATTTTGTAGGATGAAGTATCAGTTATAACTATTGTTCTAAGATTTGAAGCTGCCATTTTTTGAACAGCTTCATCAAGTGTTTTATTTGAATCTATAGTAACAATATCTTTTATTGCTATATCTAATACTTCAGGTATCATTTCTTATCCTTACAGACCAACTATTGATCTAATTTGCTCCATTTTTGCACTTGCTACTTTTCTTGCTTTACTTGCTCCAAAATCTAAAATCTCTTGAACTTCTTTTGGATTATTTAATAAGTGTTCTCTTCTTTCTTGATATGGTGCAAAGTGTTCATTGATTTTATCAAGTAGTGTTAACTTGAAGTGTCCATAACCTTCACCAGGAGTTGCATATCTTCCTTGTAACTCTTTTAATTCATCATCATTCATAAATAGTTCACAAAGTTTGTAGATATTGCAGTTTTCCCACTCTTTTGGTTCATCAAGCTCTTTTGAGTCAGTTACGATTCCCATAACTTGTTTTTTAACACCTTTTTTTGTTCCAAACATATCAATAGTATTTCCATATGATTTAGACATTTTAGCTCCATCTGTTCCTGGAACTGTTGCTACAACTTCATCAACTTTTGCTTCTGGCATTACAAAAATATCAGTGTTGTAGTGGTGATTAAAGCTATTAGCAATATCTCTTGTCATTTCTACGTGTTGGATTTGGTCTTTTCCAACAGGAACAATATTTGAATCATAAAGTAAAATATCAGCAGCCATTAAAACAGGATATGAAAATAATCCATGATTAGCATTGATACCTTTTGCTACTTTATCTTTATATGAGTGTGCTCTTTCAAGAAGTCCCATAGATGTATGGTTTGATAATATCCAGTATAATTCAAGTACCTCTTTTACATCACTTTGTACCCAAAAAGTTGATTTTTCAGGGTCCATTCCTAATGATAAAAAGTTAACTACTGCTTCGAAAATGTTTTTTTCTAAAAGCTCTTTTTCTTTAACTGTTGTTAAAGCATGGTATGATGCAACAAATGCAAATAAATCACCTTGGTCTTGTGACTCAACCATTTTCTTAATCGCTCCGAAGTAGTTACCAATATGTAAAGTTCCACTTGGTTGAATTCCAGATAATATTCTCAATTTATACTTCCTTAAAATTTTTTAAACACGCATTATAACTAAAGTAAATATAATAGCTTTTTAAACTATTAAGAAAGCTTCTTTTCTATTTTGTTCTCTATCAAATCAAGATGTAGTTGCAAATTGTAATATTCACCCATAAAAGAAAGGGGAACCTTTGTCTCTTTTTGAATTTCTTGTCTTAGTTTTTGTACCTTTACTAGCTGAATTTTTAAATCTTTAGACTCTAAACTATCTATACTATTATCTAAATTTTTAACTTCTTCATACCATCTATATATTTTTGAACGCATTGTCCATGTGTATAGTGGGAAAAAACCTTTAAATAGTGGGAAAAGTAAAGTAAGTAAAGGGATAATAAGAAGTTTTAACCTATCTATATTTGAAGCTATCCAATAAGGAAAAATCTTTTCAAGCCAAGTATCTCCATACTCAAAATACCTTTGTGCTTCTTCGTGCATTTCAAGTTGCATATTTAAAGCATTTGGAAATTGTTCAGCTTTTGCGAAAAGGTCTTTTTTATTATGTACTTCTTTTACTTTTTTTAGAACAAGTCTAATTAACTCTTCTGAAAAACCATCTTTAACCACTAGGTTTGCAGTTGTAGAAAGAAGACCGATATTCTCATCTGGTAAGTTTTTATATAAATCTAAAGTTCCTTCATATAGATTTAGAGCTTCTAAAAATGGATATTTTCTACTATAGGCTTTTGCTCTTTTAAAGCTTAAAATATTTATCTTTGGATTTGCAAGTAGCTCTCTTATAGCCTCTGATTTATGAGAAGAAACAACAAACATTGCATCGATGTTTCCTTTTTCAAGCTCTTCTCTTGCTTTATTTGCATCATAATTGAAAATTTGAGAGTTGTCTTGATTTATGCCATTGTCTTTTAAAACTTTTAAAGCCAAGTCTTTAGTGCCACTTCCTTCTCTTCCAATAGATATTTTTTTTGAGATTAGTTGAATAACATAATTTATAGGAAAACCTTCATTTCTATAAAAAACCCACAGAGGCTCATAATATATAGAGGCTAAGGATTTTATTCCTTCTTGATTATTTTTGATAGTTCCATTTTGTAAAAAAGCTATATCAGCTTTATTCTCTTTTAGTAAGTTTATGTTTTCAATAGAACCAGCAGAAGTTAAAAGGTTTACTTTTACATTCTCTTTTTCTAATAACTCTTTATAAATTAAGGCTGTTTTATAGTAGTTCCCACTTTTAGAGCCAGTAGCTATTGTAATCTCTTTTTTGGGAGGTGGTTTAATAAATTTAGATGTTACATAAAAAGAAGCAATAACAAGTAAAAGAATAGGGATTGAGATTGTAAAAAATTTATATTTCATTTGTATTTCTCTTAATTATTTTTTATTATTATAACTTAGAAACACAAAAATAAAAAGAGCAGATGAGCTGCTCTTTTATACAAATAAGTTTTGTAATAGAATTTTAAATCCAATGATGATTAGAATAACTCCACCTAGAATTTCCGCTTTACTTTCATATTTTGCTCCACCTTTAACACCTAAGTAAACACCTAAAATACTAAAGATAAAAGTAGTAATACCAATAATTGCTAATGATAAATATACATTTAGATTAAATAAGTGTAAAGAAAAACCTGCTGCCATAGCATCAATACTTGTAGCAATAGCAAGGGTTAATAATATCTTGTGTGAAACTTTTGTAATCTCTTCTTCAACTGGTTCTCCAAAGGCTTCATAAATCATTTTTCCACCAATTATAAGTAAAAGAATAAAGGCAATCCAAAAATCATAGCCACCAATAATATCTTGTAAACCAACACCACCTGCATAACCAATAAATGGCATTAAAGCTTGAAAGATACCAAAATATAAACCTGCAACAATTGCAAGGCTTTTTATCTTTTCTTTGTTTTTTATTCCTAAACCAATAGAAACAGCAAATGCATCCATACTAAGTGCAATACTTAAGATAATAACTTCTAACATTTTATAACGTCCTCTTTTTTATAAGAAAGTGAAATTATAGTCAAAAGTAAAAAAGTAACTGCTGAAAATAAAAAGGGTATTTCCGGTCTTATTTCATAAAGTATTGTACTTAATAATGGTCCTATAATTATTCCTAAGCCTTGGGCTGCAGAAACTGTTCCTGCTGCAACTCCTTGCTCATGTTCTTGTACACTATTTGCAGTTATTGCTAAAAATGCAGGCATTAACATTCCTAGGCCAACAGTTCCAATACTAAATGCAATAGTTAGTTGAAGTTGTGTTGTAATAATGCTAACTAAAAAATAACCAGTAGCACAAAGAATTGAGCCTAGTGTTAACCAAGTATAAGAAGAGACACTTTTTAATTTTGAAACAGCAATTTGTGTTATTATAAAAACAACACCAATAACTGCTAAAATATATCCTGTACTTTTTGCCGCTTCAATCTCTCCTAAATAGAATTTATCAAGTATAAAAAAGCCAATACAAACTTGTGAGGTTACGATACTATACATAGTAAAAAATGAAGTTATCATAGGAAGTCTTAATCGTTTATCTAAAAAATGAATAGGTTTTTTTTGGGTCTTCTCTCTTTTTTTACTTGCTTCTAATTTAAAGTATATAATTCCAACAGCAACTAGAGGTAAAATAGCAGCAAAATATAAAGGTGTGGTTAATCCATATATAGCAAGTGCTCCACCAGCCATTGGTCCTATTATCATTCCTATTCCATTTGCTGCTCCTAAACTTGCCATATATGAAGTTCTCTTTTTAGGTTCAACTTTATCTGCAATTAAAGCATTTGAAACAGGAGGAATAGCAGAATAAAATACTCCAATCATAACTCTGGCAAGAACTAAAGCACTAAGTGAAATAATAACAGCAGGTGGAGTTATCATGGCATAGTTTACAAAACCTGCTAAAAATAAGTAAGAAAGAAAAAATCCAAATATTGTAAAGACTAGAATATTTTTTCTTCCATAATAATCACTTTTTTTACCCCAAAATCTTGAAAGTAAAACCCAAGCAACTCCTGCAAGAGCAACCATAAGTCCTGCGTGCCACTCTTGTAGATTTAATTTTCTAATTATTGGTCCTACGACAGCTAAAAAAGCCATCATAGAAGATACACATAAAATATTAACTGCCATTAAAGGCTTGATTTCTTTCATTTTTATTCCTTTTTAAAATAAATTCAATTTTTGTAGAAAAGTAAATAGAGAATAAGCCTATAAAGGCACAAATTATAATTATCTTTTCATAACCTAGAACACCTGATAAAGAAACAGACATAGAGCTAAAGAAAATTCCAGAGAACATATAGATACTATGTTGTATTGCAAATTGTGAGGCAGGAGATTTATTTGAAGATAAATCCATCATTAAGGTTGTCATTAATACTTGTGAAGGAGTATAAAATAAAAATATAAACCCTACAATAAACATAACAAGGAACTCATTTTCATGGTATTTAAAAATTAAAAATAGCATTAAGATACCAACTATTTGTCCTATTGCTGCTACTAACAAGATGATTTTTCTTCCAAATTTATTTATTAAAAATGAAGTGGCGAATGAGGCTAAAAAACCTATTCCATAACCTACAATGTGAACAGCAAAACCTATTTTGTCTAAACTCCAATTTAAATCAACCAGTAAAGGAGTGGTTATTCCAAAAGCTGAAGAGATCGTTATTGGATAAAGGAAAAGTAAAATAAACCATAGTTTTTTTTCTTTTGTTTTCCAAAAAGTAAGATATTGTTTATAATCTACTTTTTCAATAAAGTTTGCATGTTTCATCTTTGGTTCTGAATAAATAAATATTTGAATAAGAGAGATTGCTGTTAATATAGCCATAATAAACATGGTAGGGTGCCAACCTAATTTTGAATAAAGAATTAAACCAAAGCCTCCACCTAAGATCATTCCAATAAGTCCTCCAGCAGCTTTAATTCCATTTATTAAAGAGCGTTGTCTTTTAAAAGTTATTTTAAATGCAAAGGCATCTAAAGCAATATTTTGTGATGCTGCAAAAAAAGCGAAAAATACAGATAGAATTATTATTAGAGGTAGATTTTTATCTATATGTAATAAAGCAATAAAAAGAAGTGTAATAACCATCAGTGACTGGAAAATAAGAATCCAAGCTCGATAATGCCCCATTTTTTTAAAGTATATCTTATCAATAAATGGAGCCCATAAAAACCTAAATACCCAAAAAAGACCTAGCATGTATATAAAACCAAGGTTTTCTAAAGAAACTCCATTTTGTCTTAAAATCCCAATGAAGGCTTCAATAAAGAAGCCTAAACCTAGGAATTGAGTAGTATAAAGACTAAACAATAAAAATATAGTATTCCAAGTTAGTTTTTTTTTCATTTGATACTACTTTTTACATCCCACTCTTTTACTCTTTGTTGAGCTTGGAACATAGCATAGTATTTATCTTTTTTATTAAATAATTCTTGGTGGGTACCGTGTTCTTTAATATGACCATCTTCTGCTACTAGGATATTATCAGCATGGGCAATAGTAGAAAGTCTATGGGCTATGACAATTACAGTTTTGTCTTTGATAAGTTCATCTAAAGCATTTTGAACAGCTACTTCACTTTCTGTATCTAGTGCTGAGGTAGGTTCATCAAGAATTACAATAGGTGCGTCTTTTAAGATAGCTCTTGCAATAGAAATACGTTGACGTTCTCCTCCACTTAAACTTCCACCAATTTCCCCAACTTTTGTTTCATATCCATGGGGAAGTCTTGAAACAAACTCATGACAAAATGCAGCTTTAGAAGCAGCTAGTACTTCCTCATCACTTGCCTTTGGTTTTCCCATACGAATATTATTTAAAATAGTATCATCAAATAAATAGACATCTTGAAATACTACAGAGATATAACTCATTAAAGTAGTTTGCTTCATGCTTCTAATATCTACGTCACCAATTTTTATTAAACCTTTTTGTGGATCATCGTATCTCATAATTAGTTTTGTAATTGTTGTCTTCCCACTTCCTGATGGTCCAACTATTGCAGTAAGTGAGTTATCTTTGATTTTAAGGTTTAAACTTTCTAAACTATTTTTTGTATTTCCTTCATAAGCAAAATCTACATTTTCAAAGTTAATATTGAATTTTTTAGGTTTTTGTTTTTGTTCTTTTATAAAAAACTCTTTTACATCTAAAAGTTTTCTAATATGTTTAAAAGAGGCTTCCATAATATCTAAAACGCCAGTAACAGCTAAAAAGTTTGCTAAAGGCTCAGATAGTCTTCCTAAGATAATAAGTAAAGCAATTAAAGCTCCTATACTAAACTCTTCATTAGTAATATAAATAGTTCCTAAAACAAGAACAAATAAAAACAAAAACTCAATTAGAGTATTCATTATAATCATAGGAAGAGTAGAAGCAAAAACACCTTTTTTTTGTACTTCTCTTAAATTGGTTATAGATTTTTGAAGGTTTTGTGCATTTTCACCTACTTGGTTTACAGCTCTTAAAATAGGTAAACCTTGAATATATTCAATAGTATCTGCTTCAAGTTTTGCATGGGCTTTTATTCCTTCTGTTTTATCCCATTTTGTTTTTTTTCTACTCCAATAATAAACAGGAATAGCAAAAGGAATAGCAATAAGAAGAGCTAATGCCATACTAGGGTCTATAAAAAATGTTGCTAAAATTATCACAATAGGTACAATAAGAACTTCAAAAAACATTCCTGAAACTATTCCCATATGAAGAATTGATTCATCAACATTTTGTGCTAAAATAGAGTTTAATTCCCCAGTTCTATATTTGTATAGATTTTGAAGAGGCATAGTTTTTATTTTTTCTCCAAGTTTTATTCTTAGGTCATGGGTTATTTGTACAATATCTTTTGAGTATTGAAAACCTGAACCTAGCCATCGAAAAAAGAAAGAAACTAAACTAAGTATACAAATTGCTCCAAGCCAAAATAGACTTTTCTTTATACTAAATTCACTTGTAAAAATATTATTTAATAAAGGGAAAAATAGAGCAAAAGCTAAACCTTGAAAAACATAAGCAAGAATAAAATATAAAAAACTTCTTTTTACTAAGTTAGCGTTCTTCCCTGCTATATTTATAGTTGTCTCATAAGATTCTTTAAGTGAAGATACTTTTTTGTTATTCATTTTCTTTTCCTTTTTCTAAGTTCCATTGACTTGCTTTTTCATAGTTATCCCATAACTTTTTGTAGATAGCTTTATTTTCTAATAACTCTTCGTGTTTACCAATTTCACTTATTTCTCCTTGGTTAAAAACTACTATTTGGTCAGCATTTTTTATAGTTGAAAGACGGTGAGCTATCATAATAACTGTTTTGTTTACAGTTAGGTTTGCTAAGGCTTTAACTATCTCTTCTTCATTTTCTGGGTCTGCAAAAGCAGTTGCTTCATCAAGTACTACAATAGGAGTGTCTCTTAAAATTGCACGGGCTATTGTGATACGTTGTTTTTGTCCCCCTGAAAGGTTTGTTCCTCTATCTCCTGCTTTAGTTTCATAAGCTTTTGGAAGGGTTTCAATAAAATCATGTATTTGGGCTGCTTTTGCTGCTTTTATTACCTCTTCTTTAGTTGCATTTTGATTTGCTATTTTAATATTGTTGTAGATTGTGTCTTGAAAAAGAAAGGTATCTTGAAATACAAAAGAGACAGTATTCATTAAAACTTGTGGCTCTATATCTTTAATATTTACTCCACCTATACAAATCTCTCCTTTACTTACATCCCAAAATCTAGGAATAAGTTTTGCAATAGTACTTTTCCCTGCACCACTTGGACCTACTAAAGCTGTGACACTTCCACTTTCTATTTTAAAGTTTATATTTTTTAGAGCATAGGTTTTTTCTACATTTTCATATTTAAAGAATACATCTTTAAACTCTAAATCAAAACTTGTTGGAGTTTGTACATTTTTAGATACAGGCAAAGTAGGGATGTCTAATACTTCTTGAATCTTTAATGCTGAGGCTTGAGATTTTTTAATGAAGTTTTGAAGCCACATTAAAGGCATCATGGCATCTGCCATACCAGTACTTAAAAAAAGTGCAGAAATTAAAGCAAAAAGTTCTAACGACCCAGCATTTAAAAGAATAACTCCTGTAAATAAAACTGCTAAAAGGGTAGGAAGTGGACTTAAGATTATCATTCCTAGTTTGGCAGGAATAGCACTTATTTTCATCCAATTATTTAAGTTCACTTTATATGCATGAAGTGAGTTATTATATCGTTTGAAAGAACTTGTTCCATCATCAAAAGTTCTTACTACTGGCATAGCTTGTGCGAACTCAATTACTGCTTTATTGATATCACTTTGGCTTTGGTCATATTTTTCCCTTAGTTCTTTTGAGTCTCTCATAGCATAAGCCATAGCAAGCCAACCAAGAATTAAAATAGAGATACTAGCAAGGGCTAGTCTAAAATCTATTATGAATAGAACTATTAGTGTTGTAATAGGAGCAAGTACACTTTTTGCTATCATAGGAACACTGTCTGCTACAAAAGTATGTAAACTTCTAACATCATTTTGCATTACTTTTTTTAGTGTTCCAGAACCATTTGAAATAATATATCCCAAAGGAACTTCTGCTAAATGTTGAGCTAGTTTAGTACGTAAAATTTGCTCTAATCTAAATGCTCCTAAGTGAGAAACTACAAAAGCATAAAATCTTGATACAAAAGCTATACTTGTCATTATTGCTAATAATACAATTGTATTTACAAGGTCAAGTTTTATATCAAAGATTTCTAGGGGAGTGCCTTGCATAATATTTGTTAAAGTTAAAGATAAAATGATAAGTGTAGCAATTAAAGATAAGCTTCCAATTGCTGCTAAAAGCATTGCTAAACGTATCTCAAACATTACAGGTTTCATAATAGCCCATAGTCCATGTTTTTTATTTGTTTGTTTATTCATTATTGATTCCTAAGATTATTTTGAGCTTAATAGATATTGATAAATTTATCAATATCTATTAGTTATGTGGGATGATTTCTATATGAGGTATTGATTAGAAACTATATTTAATACCGATTCCAAATCTTCTAGGTTCATTAAATCCAACCCAAGATGTACCTGGTTTAGACATATATGAACTTACATAATCTTCATCTGTTATATTGTTGATATAACTAAATACATCAAAGCTTTTTGTTTTGTAACCAACTTTTATATTAGAAGTGATTCCACCATCTGCTTCAACTAAATTGTCATTATCTGCTCCATCAATAAAAGCTGTTTTTCCTCGAGCATGAATATCAAGTCTTCCATACAGACCTTTTTCTTGAATATATGCAAGACCAAGACTTGCTGTATATCTAGGTGTTCCTTCTATTCTTTCTCCATCATAGTTTCTTGTTCCATTATCATATTCATCGTATTTTGCATTTATTAAACCAAAGGCTGCTGATAATTGTAAGTTATCAGTAATATAGTATGAACCATCAAGCTCAATTCCTTGTGAGTGGGCTTTTTCTGCATTACTAGTAGCAAATACAGTTCCTCCCATAAGTTGTTTGTAAACGTGAATATCTTTTATATCCATTTTAAAAATTGCAAGGTTGATAGCATAGTCTTCACCTAAGTGTTTTAAACCGATTTCATAGTTAGTTGATTTTTGTGCTTCAAAGCTATTTTGAGAACTATCATCACTAGAAGGGTAGTAATTAAATCCTCCTGGCATATATCCTTTTGAAACAGAGATATAACTTGTAGTATCATTGTTTATGTGATACATTAATGCAAGCTTTGGTAAGAATGTATTCCAAGTTTTTTCATCCTTGTAATTAACATCAGGATTAGCCATACCTGACCAACTAGATTTAGCTGTTACATCAATATCTTTTTTTATTTTTTGGTATCGACCTCCTAAAGTTAACTCAAAGTCTTCACCTAAAGGAATCATTGTTTGTCCAAAAATAGCTTGTGTTTTACTGTTTGCTTTAGAGTTAGCATCCCCTGTAAAAACTCCTCCCATATATAGTTGTTCTACTCCATAGGGACCTTGCGATCTATCTTCTTTATCAAAATATAAACCTGTAATCCATTTAATATCCTGGTTTTTACTAGAAAGTCTTAACTCTTGAGTCCATGTTTTTAGTTCTGTATAGTTAAACTGACCTAAACCATCACTTGGGGTATTTGAAAAATTATCAGTATCATACTCTCCATCAAAATCAACTCTTTTATGTGTTGTTATTGATTCAAGTCTTATTTTCTCAAACTCATAACTTAGGTTTAGATTCTCTGATTTTACTTTTGTTCTTTCGTAAGCTGGAACATCAAAGCTTACATTTTCAGCATCTTCTCGTTTTAGTTTATTTATATCAATAGACGGGTCAGCACTAAAACCATCCATAAAATAGTCTTTTTCATAATTATTTGTCATAGTTATTTTTGCAGAGAATTTTTCATTTGGTTCAAAAAGTAAGAAAGCACTTGTTTTTCTATCACTTTTTTTATTTGCATCTTCATCCATTCCTGAATAATTATTTGTAATCCAACCATCCTCTTTTTTAAAAGAACCATTGATTCCTGCAAAAAGTTTATTTTCAATAATAGCTCCACTAGTATTGAATGAAGTTTTATAAAGGTTGTCATTTCCATACTCTGCTAGAAGGCTTCCGCTCCATTCATTTGTTGGAGCTTTAGTTATGATATTAATAACAGCACCAATTGCATCCTTACCATATAGTGTACCTTGTGGACCTCTTAATACTTCAATTCTTTCAATATTTTCTAGTGATGGATTAAAGTCAACTCTATCATAATATGGTACTCCATCAACATATATTACTACGGGATTGTTATTTGTAAACATTGAAGTATTTAGCCCTCTAAAAGAACTCATTCCTCCATTTGTAGAGTTTTGAAAGTTCATATTTGGGATTTCCTTGATTACTTCAGAAATTTTTTTAATCCCTTTTTCTTCAATTACTGTACCATCAATTACTGTGATACTTTGGGGAACGTCTTTGATATTTTCTTCTACTTTATTTGCAGTAACTGTAATACTATCAAGATTTGTTGCATTTGTATTTTTAGTATTGTTTGCATATAGTAAAGTACTACAAACTAAAGATAAAAATACTAGTTTTTTAGTTTTTATCATGATTTTCCTTGTCTTATTATGGATTATGTTTTAAAATGATAGAATTATAATGATAATCATAATTAAAAACAAATCAAAAGTTAACATAAAAGGATTTTTTTTTAATATAAAGGTATTTTTTAATGTCATATAAAGTAAATCTTGAAAATTTTGATGAGTTTATGCTTGAGTCAAATAGTTCTGAAATAATAAATTTTAAGCTGCCTAAGAATCTTGGGTCTTTTGTAAGTAAAAAAGAGATTGTAAGTAAAGATATTCTTATGTTTAAAACAGAGACTAGTATCAATGAAAGATTAACATTGAGCTCTAGGTCTTTTGTCTCAGGTCTTTCTATAGTTGTTAATTTAGGAGGAAAGTTTAACTATTTAGATAAAAGTAACAATACAACTTTGAATATAAAAGAAAATAGAATAATCACTAAATATATAAATGAATATGATTCTGTATTGGATTTTGATAAAAACTCAAAAAATAATAGTCTATGCCTTATTTTAAGGGACGAGTTTTTAGAGAAATACTTTTTAAATAAAATTGAAAACACAGATGAGTTATTTAAAAACTATAGAAACAATGTTTCAACAACCTTTGAAAAACAGTTTCAAAACTATAAGATTGTTTCCCTCGCCAAAGAGTTATATAACTCGCCTTTTGAAGGGGAGTTAAATAACCTGTATATCCAAAGTAAAGTTTTTGAGTTGATATATGAAGAGTTGAACTCTATAGTAAATGAGCATAATAATTTATGTGATTGTGGATGTTCAAAAATAAATTATGAGGATAAGCTTGCTTTATACAAAGCAAAAGAGTTAATAGAAAAAGCAGATGAATTTTATAGTTTAGAACAGCTTTGTAAAAAAGTAGCAATAAATGAGTTTAAATTAAAGTTTGGTTTTAAAGAGCTTTTTGATACAACCCCTGGGGCTTTAGTTTTAAAAACTAGGATGGAAAAAGCAAAAGTTTTACTAAGTACTGGAGAGTACAATATTTCAGAAGTTTCAAAATTAATTGGATACAAATATCAGCAAAGCTTCTCAACTGCTTTTTTTAAGCATTTTGGTGTGTTACCTAAAGACTTAGTAAAAAGTAGAAACTATTATTTTAGGCTAAAGTAATTTCACTTTAGCCTATTTATTAAAAACTATATTTTAATCCTAAACCAATAAATCTACCTTTGCCATATGTTAATTGTCTAAATTCAGCCATCTCTTCAACAGCTACAATGTAGTTTTCATCTGTAATATTTTTTACATAAGCATAAATATCTAAATCTTTAAATAGGTATCCAACTTTTGCATTTGCAACTGTGTAAGAGTCTTGTTTTAAGCTATTTTGGGCATTAAAATACATATCTCCTTGATTTCTAATATTAAATCTTCCATATAAACCATTTCCACCATAATATGAAAGACCAAGATTTAAAGAGTGACTAGGAGTTCTCTCTATCTTTTTATTTTTGTTATCATTTCCACTTGAATCTGTATATTCACTATATTTAGCTTGAACTATACCAATTGCAGTATCGATACTCCAATTATTATTGATATTATAAGCAAGTTCTATTTCTAAACCTTTTGATGAAGCTTCACCTGCATTTGATGTATACATCATACTAGTTGCGGGGTCTGTACTATATACATGAATATCTTCAATATCCATATAAAAGATTGAAGAAGATAAGTATAATTTATCTTCTAAAAGAGAACCTCTAAGTCCTAACTCATAATTTATTGAAGTTTGTGCATCAAATCTATTTTCCTTTTCTCCTCCATTTGAGGCAAAGTTATTATATCCTCCTGGTAAATAACCTTTTGAAGCAGTTAAATAAGTAGTTAACTCATCAGTTAATCTTTTAGAAAGAGCAATTTTAGGTAAGAATGTATTCCAAGTATGCTCCTCATTTAATTCAAAATAAGGGTTTGCATCAGTATTTATTGGATGCATATAATTATCTAAATCCATTTTCTTTTTTATTTTTTGATATCTACCTCCAAGAGTTAATTCATAATCTTCTAAAAATGGAATAACAACTTGTCCAAAACTTGCATAAGTTTTGCTAGTAGCTTTTGATTTTGCATTAAATTCTACATCAACACCTGCACCAAAAGGATTCCCCGCAAGATAACTAGGATATTCTTGTCCATAGTTATGGAAATTAAATTCATCTTTTTCAAAATATAAACCGAATACGTATCTTAGATGCTTATTTTCACCTGTTATTCTAAATTCTTGTGAAAAGTTTTTTGATGTTGCATCTTGAAACATTGACATTCCATCATAGTTTGGATTTATTCCTAAGTCAACATCCCATGTTCCATCTATATCTATTTTTTTATTGGCAGAAACCGAAGTGAAATTTATATTTTCACTTAGCATATATTCAACTTTTAGAGATTGGGCTTTTGATTTTGTTTTCATATATGTATCTGTTTCATAGTTTAGATTTTCAAAATCTTCTCTTTCATAATCATTAATACTTTCATTTTGAGGGGCAGCACCTCCTTCAAAACCAAATCTATAATTTTTCTCATCTAAAATGTTTAAGTTAACACTTAAGTTGTCAGTTGGTTCATAATATAAACTAGCATTTAATTTATGTGATTTACTTCTATTTGCATCATCTTCTTGGTTAGTATTATGATTTGTTTGCCAACCATCATCTTCTGATAGTAGACCATTTAAACCAAAGAATAATTCATTTTCTATAAGTGCCCCACTAACATTGAAACTAGTTTGCTTAAAGTTGTT
Source organism: Arcobacter sp. CECT 8989 (assembly GCF_004116715.1). Taxonomy (NCBI): domain Bacteria; kingdom Pseudomonadati; phylum Campylobacterota; class Epsilonproteobacteria; order Campylobacterales; family Arcobacteraceae; genus Arcobacter; species Arcobacter sp. CECT 8989. The sequence continues at coordinate 85,630 of NZ_PDKE01000009.1, forward strand.
TGTTCCATATTCTAATCCAACAAATCCTTCAACTTCGTTAGAAGGTTTTTTAGTGACTATATTTATAACTCCTCCTATGCTATCTTTCCCATATAAGGCACCTTGCGGCCCCCTTAGTACTTCTACTCTTTCAATATTTAAAATAGAAGCATCAAAAGCATAAACACTACTATGAGGAATTCCATCAATATAAATAACGACAGGATTATTATTAGTAAAGATTGAAGTATTAATACCTCTAAAGTTTACTCTATCAGAATACATAAATGTAGAAGACAGATTAGGAATGTATTCAATAATTTCTGGAATACTTTTGATTTCTCGTTCTTCAATATTTAAATCAGTTAAAAGAGAAATACTTTGAGGTACTTCTTTAATTGTTTCATCCATTTTATTTGCACTTACCGTTATTTCATCTAATTTTATAGCTTCTTTTTTTAGATCATTTGCTAAAAGGAGACTACTTGTTACTAGCGAAATTAAAGCTATTTTTTCTAGCCTTTTATTCATTTTTTACTCCATTACGTGATTTTAATTTATTCTTTATTATAATTAATACTCAATATCATTTTCAATAAGGTTTTAAGTTTAGTGGTATTTTTTTTTAATCAAATAGTATTTTGGAGTAGGTATGTCTTTAAATAAAATAAATTTTAAATTTAATAATAATCAAAGTGAAATGATATTTCCTTCAGAAAAAGTAGAAGGAGAAATAATTGATAAACAAATTAATGACTCAATCTATTTTGTAAAATCTAATATCGTTTTAAAAGATGACATAGTAGTTTTATCCAACACAAAAGTTGATGGAATAATGATGGATTTTAACTTGGTAGGAGATGTTAATTATAAATCTAAAGTATCAAAATATGGATTTTCAACATCAAATAATAGAACAGATATTGAACTAGTAAAGGAAGAAGAAACAGAATCAAAAGCCAAAAAAGGGAATATTAATAAAATAACACTAGTATTAAAAAGAGATTTCTTATCAAAAGTTTTACCAGAAAATAAAGAAACAAATAAAGTTTTTGACTCCTTAGAAAAAAATTATTGCCATGAACTTTTAGCAAGTAAGACAACTGATCTTCAAGTTGGAAAAATATTAAATGAACTGTACTCTTCAAGCTTATATAAAGGAAAACTTGGTGAAATATATTTAGAATCAAAGATATTAGAATTAGCTTATTTGGAATTAAACTCTCTTTTTAATCAAAAAGAGCCTTTACCTAGTAGTATTAAATTTGATGAAAAAGATATACAGGCTTTAGAAGAAGCAAAGAATATAATTAACTCTTTAACTTTTGATTGTACAATCTCAAACTTATCAAAAAAAGTTGCTTTAAATGAATTTAAATTGAAATATGGATTTAAAAAGTTTTTTAATACTTCCCCTGGAGCTTTAGTTTTACAAACAAGGATGGAAGAAGCAAAAAAACTTTTAGAAAGTAGTGACTATAATATTAGTGAAGTCTCTAAAAAGGTAGGTTATAAACATCAACAAAGTTTTTCAAGTGCCTTTTTCAAGTATTTTAAAATTCTTCCTAGAGATGTTATAAAAAGAAGAAATTACTACTATTAAGCTCTTCCTTCGTAAGCATTTTGAATTTCTAAAAACTCATCCAAGTTTTCTAAGAATAAATCAATTAAAGTAGGGTCAAAATGTTTGGCTCTCTCTTCTTTAAATAGAGCAATAATTCTATCTAGTTCCCAAGCTTTTTTATAAGGTCTTTCGTGAGCTAAGGCATCAAAAACATCACAGATAGCTGTTATTCTTCCATAAATATGAATATCTTCACCACTTAAACCTCTAGGATAACCACTTCCATCCCATTTTTCATGGTGTTCATAAGCAACAATAGCTGAAGCTTTTAAAATATCTCTTGTAGAGTTTTTAAGAAGTTCATAACCTATTTGAGCGTGTTCTTTCATTGTCTCATACTCTTGGGCTGTAAGCTTTCCTGGTTTATTTAATATAGAATCAGGAATACCAACTTTTCCAATATCATGCATAGGACTTGCAAGTCTTAAAATCTCTGCTTCATCTTTTGATAAACCAAATTTAAGAGCAAGTAATTTTGAGTATTCTGCAACACGTTTTACATGGAAACCAGTCTCTTTTGACCGTGTTTCCCCAATTTCGCCCATTGTATAAATCACTTCTCTTTGAGTCTCTTCTAGTTCTTCATGTAGTTCAATTACTTTTGTAATATCAAGTCTTATTCCAAGATATTCTAGTAGGTTATTATTTACATCTTTAATTGCAACTATTGTTGAAATATAGTGAATATCTTTTTTGTCTTTTGTGATACCTTTTAACTGACCCTTCCATACACCATTCTCTTTTGCATAAACAAAAGCTTTTTCTAAAAGTTCTTTTTGCGTTTGAGGGTGCGTAATAGTCCAGTAAGATTTTCCTATAAGTTCATTTTTTGAGTATCCTGTTAGTTCACAAAACATATCATTGATATATTTGATTTTCATATCACTTGTAACTCTAAGAATAATGCTACTTTTATCAAAGGCATCTTCATATATTCTTGATAGTGATGAAGCTTCATTATATTTTATTGAAGTCTTTTGGTACTCTTGCTCTAATTTTAGTTTTGTCTCTTCTAATTCTGTAATATCAGAACGAACAGCAATAAACTCTATGATATTATCATCTATGTCTAAAATAGGATTTATCACAGTTTTTACATAATAAGGACTACCGTCTTTTTTCTTGTTTTTAATCTTTCCATGCCATGGCTTTTTTAAAACTCTAATTGTATTCCACATATCTTTGAAAACTTCACTTGGAGTATCTTCATGTCTTACGATATTGTGTGATTTTCCTATTAGCTCTTCTTTTTTGTATCCTGAGATTGTTTCAAACTGTTCATTTACAAAAGTGATAACTCCTTTTGCATTGGTCTTTGAAACAATAGAACTTAAGTCAACTGTTTTTTTGTACTCTTCTAAAAGGTTCCCAATATTCTCTTTTTCTTTTTTTAGTTCGATGTGTTTTGTTAGTTTTTCAATATTTTCAAGTAGTTCTTGAATATTTACAGGTTTAGTTATATATGAGTCAATATGCATTTTTATAGCTTCAACTAAGTAGTTAGGTTCATTAAAAGCAGTTAATAAAATTATTTTGGCATTAGAGTCAAGTTCTCTAATTTTTTTACTCATTGCAATACCATCTAAAAGTGGCATTTTGATATCTGTTATAACCAAATCGGGTTTTTTCTCTTCAAAAAGCTTAAGACCTTTTTCTCCATTTTCTGCAACATATATATTATCTATGTGATAAGATAAAATAGAAGATAATTCTTCTCTTGTATGAATATCGTCTTCAACATAAAGTAAAGAGATATTGAATTTTTTATTGAACACTTTGTATATACCTATAAAAATAATTTATGGATTTTATTAAAGTTTAAATAAAGTTTTTATTAATATCTCTATATTGTAAATTAATTAGTAATAAAAATGTAAAATATTTGAAATAAATAATAAAAAAGTAATTAAAAAAAGCTATAAAAGTTTAGACTTTTATAGCTTTTTTAGCAATTTGGATTAAGCTCATAAAGATAAAGAATAAACTTAGCCCTAAAGTATATTTAAAAGCTCTATTTGTTTTGGAAGCATATATTCCTCCATAGCCTGATTTTGGTGCAAGACCTTCAATTACAACGTCTTGTTCACCTACATACATAAAAATCATATAAGGCTCTTTGGGAATTTTAGTCTCTAAATAACCTTTATTTAAATAGCCTTCAAAAAGAACTCTATTGTTTACTTGTGAAAAGAGTTTTATTTTATTTCCATCAAGTAATTTTTGTGAACGCTTATTAAATCCTTTTATTTCTATTTTATTCTCATCTATAAGTTTAGATGTAAGAGTCATTCCTGGAATTTTGTGTCCAATTAAAGAAGTAGAAATAAAAAACAGAAGTAGTAAAATCTTTTTAATATTAAACATTACTTCTCCTTTCAAATTTTTCTAAATATGAAAAAGAGTCAACTCTCTTGTATAAAAAATAGAAAAGACAAGCTATGATAATCAATAAAAGATCTATCGCAAATTGTTTTGTTAAATTTGAGCTAAATAGTTCAAAAAGCAAAATATCTGTATGTATTTCATGTAATAAAAAAGTTAACATGAACAAAATTGATGAAGATAGGAATATCATTTTGAAAATCTTTTTTATACTAGTTTCTTTAAAACTATAAAATAAGTAAAAACTCCAACTTACATAAAATAATCCCTCAATCCAAATAATTCTATCAAACATAGAAAAAGGAATTAGCCAATGTAAAATCATTAATATAGCACTTGCTGGAATTATTCCAAGTAATAAAGCAATAGAAAACCTATTTAAAATTTCATAATATCCATAATCACTAGACAACTTTTTTTCTGCCCATAAAAGATAACCAAATAGTAGGCAAATAAGCATTACTATTCCTAAAATAAAAAATATAATTCTAATAATCAATGGCTCATCTGTTTGAAAATGAAGCCAATAAAAAGTTGAAAGAGTCTTTTTTATCATGTGAGTATCTTCTAGCTCTTTTTTTTCTAAAACCTCTCCTGTTTTACTATCTAAAGTTATTGATAAAGGATTTATTCTACTAGAAGATAAAGCTCTATTATTTTTTAAATAGCCACTAAATACTGTTTGAGAGTTTTCTAATCTGTAGTTATAGATATTTATTTTTCTAATTTTTAGTTCTGGATAATTTTTTTGTGCAATTTCTTCTAATTTTGAAAGTTGCAGAGGTTTAACTCTTTTATTTTTATCTTCTAATAAGGCTTTTTGTTTAAAAATAATTGGACCAACGAGAGCTCTTATACTTTGTTTTTCAAAATTTGTATTACTTAAAGCATATACTGAACTAGTAGAAAGCATTAATCCTAAAAAAGCACCAGTTAGAGCAAAAATAATTACATACGGTGTTAGAATTATTCCAAAGTTTTTATGCCATTTAAATCTAAAGTTTTTATTATGGTTTTCATTTGTTTTTTCGCTTTTTACCAAATATAGAATAAGTCCACTGATCATTAGAAATAACATAATTGAAGAAGCTACACCCATAAGAGTTAAACCAATATAAGGAATATTTGCTCCTGTATGTAGTTTGTTAAAAAGAGTAGAAATTGTAGGATATTCATTATTTAAATTAAGTATTTCTTTTGTATATGGGTTTAGGTAAACACTATTTTGATTTTGACTTGAAATTTTTAATCTTTCATCTTTAAAACTAGGAAGTTCTATTTCAATATTTTTTACATTTAATTTATTTTCTCTTACTATTTGATAGAGTTTTAAATCAATAATTTGTTCAAACTTCGCATCGCTTGAAAAGTGAGTTGAGGGAAGTTCCCAAGCTTGAATATATGGTTTGAATATTGTAATTGTTCCAAAATATGTTGAGATATAAAAAAGAAAAATAGCAATTAAGCCTAAAACTGTGTGCGCGCGTGTTAAATACTTTTTATTTAATTTATCTATTTTCATCTAAAATCCATTTATTGAAAAGTATAAACATATTAATAAAAAACTTGAAGAGAAAAATGTTTTTTTTAAAGCAATATATCTTGTTTTAGAAAACAATATCCAGATACCCCATATAGACATTAGTATAGGTGCAGTAATCATTGAAGGAATTATTTTAACAGCATAATCACCCTCTAAAAAAATAGATAGCAATAGTGTTGATAAATAACTTAATATTACTGCACCTATACAGGCTGTAAAACCATGAACTAAGCCAACTTTTGACTTAGTTTCATGTAAAAAACTTTTTGTTTTTTTAAACATACTTTTTCCTAGAATTTATAAGAAAGAGTAACTTTGAAGTTTCTTCCTGGCTCATAATCTGTAGCATCACCATAAGTTCTTAAGTCTCCTTGGAAAGAAGAGTGAGAAGCATAAGCTTTATCAAATATATTATCAATTCCAGCAATTACTTTTAATCCTTTTACTGCTTTTGGTGTATATTTAACAGCAAAGTCATGAACATGATATCCCTCTTTTTCAATATCTTTTACATCATTTTCGTCTTTTACAAAAATTGATTGCCAAGAAAGTCCAACTTCTGGTGTAGCTTGGTAGTTTAATCCAAGAGTAAATGTATCTCCTGTCTCTTGTTCAAGTGCCTCACCTGTATAAAGTACTTCTGAATCCATTCTTGAGTATGTAAATAAAGCATTAAAATCATTTAAGTTATAAGCAAAACTTGCTTCAATACCTTTTGTTTTTGTATCTCCTAAATTTACCATTTGGTATGTGTCATCAAAGCCAATATCATCATTGATTTTTGTAACATAGTATTTAGTTAATATTCCAATATTATCTGCACCTAACACATTATCTTTGATATATTTAAATCCAACCTCATTGTTATAACCTGTTTCTGATTCAATATTTGAGTTTTGTGTTGAAGTTCTTGTTCTATAGCTTGCAAAAACCTCTTGCATAGGAGCACCTTTAAATAGTGTTGTATGACTTGCAAGTAATGAGAAACTATCAGTTACTGCATATTCAGCAGCAAGAGAGTAAGTGATTTCTTTTTCACTTACATCAGCAACAACTCCATCAAGTTTATATTTTGTAGCTCTAATTCCTGGAGTTAATACAAGTCCATTATTAAAATCAATTGCATCTTCAATAAATAGAGCAAAAGTCTTAGCCTCTTCATCATCTCCATATGCATCTCCATCAGTAGTTACTTCACTTGTTTGAACATCATAAGATAATCCATAGGTAAAAGTATTAAGAGTATTTCCGTAGTCAATACTTGATTGAGCTTTTGTATTAAAACCTTTATTTTCTACAACTGCATTGAAAACATCTCCTCTTCCATTAGAGTTTGATTCATGTCTTGTTAAATCCATTTCATTAAAATATAAAGAAGAGTTTACAAGTAGATTTTCACCTTTGTCAACTGTGTGTTTTAAAGTATATGTATTTCTAATATACTCTGTTGGGTGGATTAAGTTTGCTTGTGATCCTCTTGCAACATTAATAGCTTCATTTACTGCTGTACTAAGGTTTGGTCTTGGGTGATAATCCCCTTCATCTTCTAATCTATCATAAGAGAAAGAAATTCTTTGTGTATCATCTAAATCAATACCATATTTTAATAAAAGGTTTTTAATAGTACCTTCTCTTCCTTTCTCTTTTGTTCCATCTCCTGTTTTCCAGTTTTCATTTTCAATATGGTCATAATAAATAAAGAAATCAGAGTTATCAGTTATCTTTCCATATGTAGCAAGTGATGCTCCAACACTATCATTACTATTGTATTTAGTAGAAGCAATTGCTCCAACTTTTTCTCCATTTTCTAAAAAGTCTTTTCCATCTTTTGTTTCAAACTCTATTGAACCTCCTAACTCTCCATGAACAACAGAGTTAGCACCAACTTCAATATTTACTTTTTTTAGAATATCAGGGTTGATTTTTAGAGTACTTTGGTGGTGAAACATATCTACATTTGGTTGTTTTGCACCATCAACAGTGATATTAATATCCTCATCTTTTATCCCTCTTATGATGATTTTATTATTCATTGAGTGACTTCCACCTACATCAACACCAGGTAAACCTCTTAATAAATCACTTAAATGGTCAGCTTGTTTAGTTTCAATTGAATCTTTTCCTAGATTTAAAGAAGAACTAACAACTTCAGTCTCCCAAACATCAACTGAGTTTATTTTTGTTTCATCTTGAGCATTTGCATTAAAAGATAAAATTGCTAATGAAGCAATTGAACTTAAAAGTATTTTTTTATTCATTATATTCCTTATGTGTAGTTTTAAGTCGCAAAATTAAAAATTGAATTGTAATCAGCTTTTACTTTTAACAAACTTTAAATTGATAGTGAGTATCATAACTAATATAAATCACATTCAAATCACAATTGGAGATTTAATGAATAAATTAATGGAATTTTCACAAAAAACAGTAGAAATATTAATTGTAGAAGATGAGATGATATTAGCAATAGATATGGAAAGCTCATTAGAAGATATGGGCTATGAAGTATCAGGAATAGAATCAACAGCACAAGATGCAATAAAACATGCAAATGAAAACAAGCCTGATATTGTAATTATGGATATTCATTTAAAAGGTTATAAAAGTGGATTAGAAGCGGCAAAAGAGATTTGGCAAGCTCATAAAATACCAATTATCTTTTTAACTTCTTATAGTGATGATTTGACAGTTAAAAAGTCTATGGAGAGTGAACCTTATGCATATTTAATAAAGCCTTGTAGGGAAAGAGATATTGATATTGCTATTAAAACTGCACTTCATAAACATAACTATTTTTTTAAAAATAAGAATCTTATGAGTGAACAAATAGTTATTAATTTAGCAGAAGGCTATAAATATGATAAGACAAGAAGAGTTTTATCAAAGGGATTAGATAGTATAAAACTAACAGGAAATGAATTAAAGTTTTTTGATATCTTAAGTGAACAGCCCAAAGAGTCAGTAAGTTTTGAACAAATAATTTCATATATTTATAGAGATGAATCAGTCTCTGATATGGGAAAACTAAGAACATTGGTATACAGATTAAGAGCAAAGCTTGATGCTGAGGTTTTTGAAAATATTTATGAGTTTGGATATAGGCTAAAACTTGGCTAATTTTAATACTTTAGCTAGACTATCTTTTTCTTCAAAACTTTTTTTATCTCTTGTTATTTTAGCTTTAGTTTTACTCTCTATTCTTTTTTTACTTATTATTCCAAAAATGGAAAAAGAGCAGTATGAACATGAGATAAGACAAGTTGAGCAAACAATTGCTTTAAATACACAACAACTTCATTTGGCAGTTAAATATATACGAAATGATGGAAAAAAGAATTACGAATTAATTAGGTTAAATATAGAGTCAAAGCTTGAAAAACTATCTCAAAGATTAAAAAACTTATCATCTTCAGAACAAGAAAGTATCCTTAAAAAGTTTTCGAAAGAATTATCTTGTCCTGTTGCTTTAATAGATAACTCAAATAAATTATCAAAGCATTTAAATAAAAAACTGAATAATGATGGATATCTCCAATATAAAAATTCAAATCAAAAAGTAAATAGTTGGAAAAACTACATAAAAAAACATGAAGAGAATTTTTGTCCCTCAATTACTAGTCATCTTGTTTATAGTATGGAATTTGATAAAAATAGCAATTTATTGCTTTCTTGTAATAGTGATTTGTTTTATGATCACGAAAATAATGAAGAAAAAAAGATTAAAAAGTATGTTCAAAAGAGTTTCTCTTATACAAACCATTTGCATAAAGGAAATACTTTTTTAATGTGGTTAAATGTAGAGAAAGCAAATGATAAACCTTTATATAATGTAAAAGATAAACCAAAAAACAATAAATATTGTATTAGCAAATTATCTGATGTCAAGAGTATAAATACAGGTACATTAAGTGCAAATGATATTTTACTTGCAAGTAATGGTGAACCGATTGTTCATATTTTGAATGGCAAAAAAGCTTTAACATGGGCTCGAAGTATTAATAATGACCCTGTAAGAAGATTAATATTTTTAACTACAGTTTATGAAGAAGATTTACATAATGCAATGGATAAAGCCTTTTGGAAACTTTTTCCAGCTGCTTTAATGGCTTTTATTTTTGCAATATTGATTGGATATTTACTCTTTAGAAAATTTTCAAAAAGTTTAGATACTTTAGTTAATACATCAAAACAAGTACAAAATGGTAATTTAAAATTTAGATCAAATATAAAAGGTGAAGATTCAATTGGTCAATTAGGACAAACTTTTGATTTAATGCTTGATTCTATGGAAAACAATATCAAACTACTTGATTTAAAGGTAGAAGAAAGAACACAAGAACTAAAAAACTCTTTAGATGAAAAAAATACATTATTAAAAGAGATTCATCATAGGGTAAAAAATAATTTAGCTTTCACTATAAGTTTAATAAAACTGCAAAAACGAAAAGTGAGTGATGAAAAGACAAAAGAAGTTCTTACTGATATTCAAGAAAGAGTTTATATCATGGAATTAGTTCATAGAAAACTATATGAAAGTAAAGATTTAAATAAAATTCCTTTTAAAAAATATATTCATGAGCTTATTTTAGATATTAAAAATGCATATTATATTGAACATTTAGATATAAAGCTTAACATAGATGATATACCTTTAGATATAGAACATGCATTGCCTTGTGGTTTGATAATCAATGAGTGTTTAACTAATAGTTTAAAATATGCTTTTGAAAAAAAGTCACCTCATAATTTTTTTGAAATAACTTTTAAAAAGCAAGCTTCAAAATATATTCTTGAGATTGCTGATAATGGAAAAGGTTTGCCTGAAAAATTTGATATCTATAGAAGTAAAAGCTTAGGTTTAAGACTTATTGTTTCAATTGCTCAAAAACAGTTGTTAGGAAAAATTGATTATAAAAATGATGGTGGGTTAAAATATATAATAAGCTTTGAGAGTTAACTCTCAAAGCATTATTTAAAAACTATAGATAAATTGAGATAAGAGAACTACAAACATTAATAGTGAGAAAAAGAGATAATGAAATATAGTTTTAAACTTTTGGTCTGCTTCAAATTTATTAAAAAGAATAGGAACAAAATAAAAGCCTACTACTAGTATTAATCCTAATAAAACTTTTAAATGTAATACTAAAGAACTATTGTTTGTATATAAAAACAACAATAACATTCCCGATATAATCAAAATCAGATTATTGATTTTGATTATATTTCTAGCTTTATTCCCCATAGCTTGTTGTATTTTTATAGCTTGATCTTTAGGAAAAGACGAAACTATTTTTAAAATAACAAATGTTCTAAAATAAACAGTTCCAACAAATAGTATTATTGTTGATATATGAATAAATTTAATTAATTCGTACATGATTAGAAGTTAAACCTAAACCCAATATACGTATAGGTACCAGCATTTACCCCTAACTCTTCATCAACTTCTTTATCAAAAATATTATCTATTCCTCCATAAACACTTGCCGTTTTATTTATTTTGTAATTAAGTCCTAAATCTACAAGTGTATAATCTTCAGTTTTTTCACTATTTTGGCTATTTGTATATTGTTCACCTATATATCTTAAAGATAGATTTGTATTTAAACTATTTGTTACTTTATAATCTATGCCTAAAGATGCAGAAATATCAGGAGTGAATGTAAGCTCCTTATTTAATGTTTTATCTTCAGTATCTAAATATGTTAAATTGAAGTTGCTATTTAAATAGTTAGTAAAATCATAATCAAGTCTTAATTCAAGCCCATTGATTTCAACTTTGTCTAGATTTTCTGATGTATAGTATTTCCCTGCTCCTGCACCATATGAAACTAACTCAATCTTATCTTTGATGTTTGTATGAAAAGCAACAATTTCAGAAGAAAGCTTATTGAAATTATTTGATAAAGCTATTTCGAAACTTTGTGATTTTTCAGGCTTTAAGTCATAAGTAGTAGTTTTGGGTCCAAAAATTACATCTGAACCAAATCTTTTTCCATCTTTAAAAACTGGAGCAACAACAAAAAGTTCAGCTGTATCAGGAGCTCTGAAGCCTTGAGAATAATTAACTCTTAAAGAGGTGTTATCATTAAGTTTTTGAACAGCACCTGCTTGGAATGTTACTTTACTATCTGCATTTGAAATATGGTCATATCTTGCTCCTAGTGTAGCATTTAAAGAGTCTGTGATTTCAATTTCATCTTGTAAGAATAGTGATTTATATGTAACCTCTTTTGTAATAAAATCATCTGAACTAGGATTAGGATTAATTGCACTTGAATCTCTAGTTTCTTTTCTGTATTCAGCTCCAAAAGTAAGAATATTACTATCATTTAGAAGATAAGTAGTTGTTGATTCTACATTATCAATTGTTACATTTGCACTAAATTTTTTATTTACTGGACCCGTAAAGTTTACAGGAGTAGTTTCATTTCTTTTCTTGTAATATGACCTATAAAATTTTAAATTAGTAGCTAAGTCTTTATTTGCTTGATACTCAAAATCAGTAGAAACATCAATTCTTTTATTATTATCTTTTGACAAAATAGGAGTGTTTTTTATAAGACCACCACCTGAAAATTTAGCATTTCCTAAATAAATACCTTCTCTTTCCTCTTTAAAGTAATTAAAATCAATGCCTGCAAGAAGATTATCAGTTAAGTTTTTTTCTAACCTTGTTCCAAAGCTTAAAACAGTTGCATCATCAATGAAAGTTACATCTTCTTTTCCTGACACACCATTTTGTGGGTTTGCTCCTATAATAGCACCTGTTTGAGGATTAACTGCTGTTTGGGTATAATTTTTTCTCTTTGTAAAAGTTTCTTCATCAATAATAGAACCAAAAACTTTATAGTTAAAATAGTCATTTTTCCCAATAGTTGTAAAGTTGAAGTTTTTTTGTTTGGCATCACCTTTTTTGTTTAGTCCATATTTTAAATCAATAGCAGTTTGAGCTTCAGTAATTTTTTTTGTAATAATATTTATAACCCCACCTATTGCATCAGAACCATAAAGTGTTGACATTGAACCTTTTACTATTTCTATTCTTTCTATCATAGAAGCGGGAATTCTATTCATTTCATAAGGGTTTTCTGTTTCAGCAGATAATCTCTTCCCATCTAAAAGCATCAATGTACCATTTGCTCCAACTCCTCTTATAGAAATTGCAGCTTTTGATTTAGAACTAGGGTGGGGAAACCTTGCATATTGAGCATTGATTGATGGAATTTTTTCAAATACATCTTTTAATGTTGAAGCAGAGATTTTTTCAATATCTTCTTTTGTTACAACAATAACAGAAGCACTAACTCCATCTATGTTTTTTTTAGTTTTAGTAGCTGTTGTAACTAAAACTTCACCTAAGTTAGAATTTGCATAAGAATTGCTTAGAAGTACAGCAGTAGCTACACTTGATAAGATAAGACTTTTTTTCATTTTATTTATTCCTTTGTATTTGATTTATAATATATGTTTTCATTTGGCAGTTTGCCACCTATTAGTTTTTCATTACTATTTTCTAAAACTTTGAAGAAAAACTCTAAGTCCTCTTTTGCTTCATAGGCATTTATACTTTGAAGTTGCACATGCTTTATAGAGTCAGCTAAACCTTTTTCTTCAAGCATCGGTAAAGTTTTTACAACTAAAGAAGCAGCTTTTTTTGGGTTTTTTTTGTACCACTGAAGAGATTTTTCATACTCTTGTAAAAATCTATTTATAAGCTTTTCTTTTCCTTTTGTATTCCCTAAGAAAGCCAGTCCTGCTTGGGGAATTTTAGTTTCTGTTTTAAAAAGTTTTCCCCACTCTTTTTGTAAATCAACACTTCTATATAAATCAGGAGCTACAATACTTATAGGAAAAGAGCCAGTTTTTCTTAGAGCTATTGAGATAGCAGGTTCCGCTAAAAGTGCGTGATCAACACGCCTTAAAATAAGCATTTGCATGGCGTCTATAGGGTTTGTTACATATTGAATTTTAAAATCTTTTTTAGGATTCAAGCCATATTTCTTTGCTAATTCTTGAAATATAATATCAGGCATATCTGCTCTAAAAGGAAGAGCAATCTTTTTACCTTTAAAATCTTCTAGAGTTTTTAAATTTGGATCTCTACTTATCATTGCAAGTATCCCCCAAATAGAAACATTTAGAAGTTTTAAATCAACTCCTTTATTATGAAGATTTGAAGCTACATTTGTAGGTAATGCTATAAAGTCAACATTTGAGTTTAAAACAAGAGCTCTAAGCTCATCGGGATTTTTCCATAATCTAAACTCTATTTTTTTATTCATGTCTTTTAATACGTCATTTTGTATCATATGCATGATTGGATGAGATACTGTAGCAAAAGGACCTGCAACAACAATTTTATTTTCATCTTTTGCAAAAAGAGATAATAAAAACATAAAACTAAGTAGTAAGATTTTTTTCATGATTTTCCTTTTTTAACCTTTTATTCCATCTGCTCTTTTTGAAAGCAGAAATGGGAAAAAGATTTTCATATAAATAATAAATGGAATGGCCCATAAAATAGATGATAAAATATAAGCTTCGATTGAATATTCTTCATAAAAGGGAATGAGTGCTCTTATAAAAGTAGAAATAATTATAAAAATAAGCCCAAGGGTTAGCCAGATATTTGTAAAAAGCCTTCTTCCTGTGTGAATAGTTGATACAATTATCATTACAACATAAAAGACAAGACCAAAACTTCCTGTTGTAAGAAAGTGTCTAAAATGATTTAGTGCGTAAAGTTCTTCATTTAAATAATCATAAGCTAAGAAGCCATAGGCAAGAGCAGTTAACAAAATAGTGCTTAACATATAAATAACAAAGGGTTTAGTTAAGATATTATTATCTTTTAAAATAAAGTCATTTGATATATTTAAAATAGCTGCAAAACAAGCAAGGGCTAAATATCCTAAAGTAGAGTTTTGAGGAAATAAAAATTCCACAAGAGTATATAAAAGTACACAAAAAATAGCTAAATTATATCTTGGTGCTCTTGAGTAAAAAGTTTCATCAATATTCTCATTTTCTAAAAGTTCATTTATAGCTTCCATATTCACACGTCTAAGAGCTAATAAAATCAAAACAATAAAAAAACCTAAAGCTAAAATTAAAATAGCAGATGAGTCAACATTTAAATACTCTGAAATACTTGCAAAAAACATCCCCTGAATTATAAATAATGCAACAAGGGTAAAGGCTAGTGAAATATGTTTTTTATTCACATCTTCAAATACAGGTTTTATAATAAGTAAAATAATATATATGCTTAAGAATAAGTTGATAAAAGCAACAAAATGAACACCTAAAAATGCCATAAACCAAAAGCTAATTCTTGAGGCTAACCAAAGAGAAACTATAAAAAAAAGTTTTTTCCCTACAATGGGGATTGCACCTGGAAACATCTCAGGAACGCCTGTTAGAAAAAAAGCAATAATACCAGCAGTTCCTACTCCAAACAACATCTCATATATATGCCAAGTTAATAAATTATTAATAAAGCCTAAAGAGATAAATCCACTAAAAGTAAAACTCCAAAGAATGATAGAAATTACAATATAAGGAGGAAGAAGTAAAAATATAGGTCTAAAACCATAGGCTAAATAAATAGGAAAATCACCCTCAGGGTAATGCTCATAATGTTTTGCTGCATACTGTTTTTTATTTTCCATTATTTTAGCTCCAATTCAAAAGTATTTATGATGTATTCATCACTTAAAAGTTTTGCTGTTTGTTCATAAACAAAACTATCATCCCTTAAACTTCTTGGCTTATCAAACTTAAACCTTTTTACTATATGGCCTACAGGTTCGGACTTTAAAACTAAAATCTCATCACTTAATTTAATTGCTTCCATTAAATCATGGGTAATAAATAAAATACTAAGTTCTTCTTTTTCTATAGTTTCAATAAGTAAACTTTGTAGCTCTTTTTTTAAGCCAATATCAAGTGCTGAAAATGGTTCATCTAAAAATAAAAGTGAAGGCCTTACAACTAATGCTCTAGCAAAAGATACTCTTTGTTTCATTCCTCCACTTAAATCTTTTGGAAATTTTTCTAAATCCTCTTGCTCAAGTCCAAATTTTAAAGCAATTTGTTTTGCTAAACTTTGAGCTTTTTCTTTTTTTACACCCTTAGCAAGAAGTCCTAAGCAAATATTATCAAGAACATTTTTCCAAGGAAGAAGTCTCGCTTCTTGAAAGGCAAAGGATGAACTTTTAAAACTATTTTTAATTTTTCCTTCCTCAAGGGTAAGAAGTTTTGCACATAAATGAAGTAGTGTTGTTTTTCCACCACCACTTGGACCAACTATTGATACTACTTGTCCTTTTTTTAATTCAAAGCTTATATTTTTTAGAATCTCTTTAAAACCAAAAGAAAAAGAAATATCTTTTACTAATAATTGTTCTAATCTCTCCATGCTTCAACCTCTCTTTTTATTGGTTCCAAAATCAAGTATTCAATTAGAAGTAAACTTCCAATCATTATTAAGACAAGAGCTAGGGCAGTTGGTGTATCTAATTGACTTCTAGCAATTGCTAAGCTTGCTCCAATTCCTTCATTTGATGAAAGTAGTTCTGCCATAACTACAATTTTCCAAGACATTCCTAATGCACTAATCCAAGCAGGAAATACATAAGAGAAAATATGTGGGAAATATAAATCAAACATTTTCATTTTAAAAGATAAATTGAAACTATCAGCCATCTCTTTTAGATTACCTTCTAATGTTCTAGTTCCTTGTAATGCTCCTACAAAAATAATAGGAAAAGAAGCAACAACTACAGTAAATACAACTGTCATATCACTCATTCCAAACCAAATCATTGCTAAAACTATCCAAGCTATTGGAGGCATCCCTACAAGAATAGTAACTATTGGTCGACTCATCATTGAGGCAGTTACAAAAAGACCTGCAAGTAAGCCTAATAAAGAGCCAAAGATAAGTGAGATAAAAAAACCAAAGAAAGCTCTTTTTATAGTAATTACAATGTTTGTAATAGTTTCATTATTGGTAACTATTGAAACTAGAGTTAAGATTGTTTCCTTGGGACTTGGTAATACAAGGTTTCCATATATTTGATTACCTAAATCCCACAGAGAAAAAAATAAGAAAATTGAGGCAATAGAACCCCATCCACTCCAAATATATTTAGGGAAATCTTTTAATATTTTTAATACAAAATTCATGATGACCTTAATAATTTTTTGTAATTTTAATGAAAATAATAGTGATTATCAATGACTTAAATCAACAAAACTTAAGGCTGTTTAAGTTAATATTTTTTATGTATAAAAATGTATTAAAAAAAGTAGAGTTTTTTAAACTATTAAGTGAAGAAGAAATTGAGCTTGTAAATAACTCTTGTAAAATTATTACTTTAAATAAAGATAATATTTTATTTTATGAAGGAGATTTTGCAAACTCTTTTTATATTATGTTACAAGGTAAACTAAAGCTATATAAAACAGGAACTATGGGAAATGAAATAGTAATTCATAATTTTAGTAAGCCTACAATATTGGCAGAAATGGCTACTTTTCAAGCATCTCCTTTTCCTGCAACTGCAATTAGTACAAGTAGTATAACCAAAGTGGCAATTTTAGAAAAAGAGGTTTTTCTTTCTCTTTTACAAAGTAATGCTAACTTATCTTTTCATATTATAGGCTCTTTAATAAAAAAGATGAGAAATCTAGAACAAACAATTCATAGAAATTTAGTATATGATGCTACTCAAAAAGTATGTGCTTTTTTAAGGGATAATCCAAATATTCTAATTGAACGAAAACATTCTGAGATTGCAAATAAATTAAATATGGCACCTGCAACACTATCTCGATCAATTAAAAAGATAAAAGAAAAAGGTTATATAAATAAAGAGAATATAGTAGTTGATAACTCTTTTTATGAAATATTAGAGTAAGGGTAATAAAAAGCTAGAGAGGACTAACTCTCAAGGCTTTTTAAAATACTTCTTGCTCTTTTCTTTTGATGAGGATTTTTAACTACTTGTTTTAAGATTTTGATAGAAGTTTTTTTGTCATCTAACTCATAAAAACATAAGGCTTTTAAAAGCTCTTTTTCTCCAGCAGTTTTAGTATTTCTTTTCGTTTTCATAGTATCTAAAATAGCAATACTATCTTTGAATTCTTGTTTTTGATAATATAAATTTGCAAGAATAAGTTTGTATTTATTCTCATCTCCATATTCAGAAGATTTGATTTTCTTGATTGCTAGGTCAATATCTTTTGCATTTACATGTGTTGAAACAAGTAATTCAAATATCTTTTTATCTTCTTTTACTAAACCAGTTTCTACAGCTTTTGTAAGTAAATCATTTGCTTTTTTATAAACACCATTTTGTAAAGAGATATTTATAAAATATAAAATATTGTTTTTGTTTTTTAATACACCATTTTTGTAGGCTAACTCTAATGTTGCTAAAGAGTCTTTTAGTCTATTTTTTTCTTGATATAAAGAGGCAAGTTGAACCCAATAACTTTCATTTTTACTAAAAAGTTTAACCATGATTTCCATAGTTTTTATTGCACCATTATAGTCTTTGATCTCAACATAAGAAGAGTAAAGAATTTTGTACCATGACTCTTTTATCTCTTTTTTAGAAGAGAAATATTTCTTTGAGTAGTTAATACTTTTTTTATATTTCTTTTCATAATAATAAGCCAAAATCAGCGTTTCATAAACATCATTTTTCTTTAAAACTTTACTATTTAAAAGCTCATTTGAAAGCTTGATACTAGGTTTGTATTTCTCTAGTGATAAGTAAATCTTTGATAAAGAGAACTTGATTTTATCAATACTATCTTTTTCAAAGGCATTATATTTAATGATTTGATTATAAGCTTTTGCAACTTTTTTATAGTTGTCTTCATGAATATAAATATTACTTAGTGTTTGTAAAATATATGACTTCTCATAATCATTTTTAGAATCACTTTTTATCAACTCTTCTAGTATCTTCTTAGATGTTTTATAATCATCTTTTTCTATTAGTTTCTGTGCTTTCATTAAGCTATTGTATGTACTTTTTGACATATGCATTTTGGCAAATGCACTAGTATAAAAACAAAGGAACATTATTAACAATATTTTTTTTAACATCATTTCCTACCTTGCTAATCTAAAGTTAAATGTAATTGTTGCATTTTTGAAGTTTCCTGCAACATCATCTTTTGAAGGTTTAAACCTCCATCTTTTTATTGCTTTTACTGCTTCTTCTTCAAATACACCTTTTGGGTTTGAATCAACAACTTGAACTCCTGATACAAAACCACCAGAATCGATTTTAAATGTTAGTTGTACAAAACCTTCTTGTCTTCTTATTTTTGCTCGTCTTGGATATCTTGGATTTACTCTTTTTAGGGCATTTAACATATTTGCATCTAAAAGATTTGAACCAATATTTATTTTAGCTCCTGATAAAGAGTTTATTGATGAGATATCAATATTTTGGCTAATATCTAAAGGCTTGATTTTTACGTTTTTATTTAGTTCTTGATTTAATTTTGTTTTTAATTCTAGCTTTTTAGGCTCAACCTTTTTAATAGGTTCTTTTGGTTTAACTCTTTTTTTCTTTTCAATAACCGTATCTTTTTTATCTCTTAAATAAGTTAACTGAACGGGATTTGTTTCTTTTTTTATATGCTCACTTTGAGTTGATGTCATTTTTTGCATTAACACAAACATCGCAATTGAGATAACAAGAGATACGGATACAGCTATTAATATTCTCATCTTAGTTCTTTAGTGTAGAAATAGAAATATTTGTAATACCAGCTAGTCTTACTTGGTCCATAACTTTTACAAGTACACCAGTTCTAGCATCTTTGTCTGATTGAACTACAACACTACTTTGAGTATTTGAAGCCTTTAGTCTCTCTATATTTGACCTAACAGCTCTTATGTCAACCATTCTTTTATCAATCCAAATTTCATCATTATTTTTAATAGCTATTAAAATATTTGCTTCTGCTTTTTGTTGACTTGTTTTTGCGCTTGGTCTATTTACTTCTATACCTGCTTCTTTTACAAAAGAGGTTGTAACAATAAAGAAAATTAACATAATAAAAACAACATCAAGCATTGGTGTTAAGTTTATTTCTGTCTCTTCTTTATTGTTTTTTTGTGAAAATCTTCTCATCTTATAAAACCTTTGATATTTCTAAATACAATTTATCTGTATGGTATTTTATTGATAGCTCTAATTTTTTCTCAAATAGTATTCCACTAAGTGCAACTACCATTCCTGCCATTGTTGGAATTGTTGCCATTGATACTCCATTTGCCATTGATTTTACATTGCTAGTACCATTTAGTGCCATTACATCAAATACTTCAATCATTCCTGTAACAGTTCCTAATAAACCAACTAATGGACAAACAATAATCAAAGTCTTGATAAAACTAAGACCTGATTTTAGTTTGATATTTGAATCTTCAATTAAATACTTTTTTATCTCTTCTTTAAACTTCTGATTGAATTGTTTTTGTGATAAATCTTGCTTTAAAGCTTTTGCATATTTTTTATATTCAAAGCTAATGTAAATATATCTTTCAATAAGCAATGCCCAAAGAAATAGGGCAATTGCAAATACGATATATAAAACAAAACCACCTTTGTCAAAAAAGTTAAAGAAGTTATCTATATATAAATCAATCATGTTATTTAAGTGTTTTTGCTAACATTCCTATACTTTGCTCTTCTAATACAGATACAATAGCTTCAGCTTTTGAAGAGATATATGTATATGCAAAAAGTAATGGAATAGCTGTTACAAGACCTAAAACAGTTGTAATAAGAGCAGTTGAAATTCCACCTGCCATAAGTTTTGGGTCACCTGTACCAAATAAAGTAATAGCTTGGAAAGTTGCAATCATCCCTGTAACAGTTCCTAGTAATCCAAGTAATGGAGTTACCGCTGCAAGAAGTTTTACAAAGCTTTGACCTTTTTTGATGTGATTTGTCTCTTTTAAAATTGCTTCACCAATTTTGATTTCTAAGTCATTGATAGAGTCATTTACATTTTTATAAAATACTCCTGCAATTTTTCCTAAAGAGTTTGAATCATCGTAGTTTTCTAAATTCTTTTGTTGTTTTTTGATTTTTGTATGAATAAGATTTAAAAACACAATTTTATATGCTGCAAATAATAAACCTAAAACACCAAGCGTAATAATAATATATCCTACAATTCCACCTTGGTTGATTCTATCCATGATTGTTGGATTGTTACCAAGCATTTCAAAAAGAGTTCCTCTTGTTGGGTCAACTAGTGCAGGTTTTATTTCATTTGAGCTTTCCTCAAAATCTTGTGCATTTGATGTATATGCTGATGATGGTTGTGTTGATAATTCAATTAATGAGTTTATATCATTTGAATACTTTAAGAAGTTACCATTTGAGAATGCTGAAAATACACCAACTCTAGTTACATCTTGAATATTTCTTTCACCATTTTGTAAAATAACACTTGCTTGATAAGTTGATACTTGTCCACTTTGAATAATTTCATCTAGCATTGTGTGCCAAAAAGAAGTTAACTCTTCAATTGTAGGAAGTTTTTTAGAGTTTGAGAATTTTGTGAAAATCTCTTCTTTTTGTGGAAACTCTGATGCTGTAAAACTTCTTTGGTAATTTGTTAAAAAGTCTGCTGAAGTTTGTCTTACACTTCCAAACATCTCACCTAAATCACCAATCTTTACATTTAGTTCGGCTTCTTTTGAAGTTAGAACTTCTTCATTTGCTTCAATAAGTTTTTTAAGTCTTTTTGTTTCAATATTTTCTAGTTTTAAATCTTTTTTTGCTTGAAGTAAAAGTGCTTTTTGTTGATTTTTATTTTCAACAAACTCTTTTAGTCTTTTTTTCTCATCAATGATTTCTTTATTTGATGTTTGCTTTACACTGTGTAGTAAATTTTCTAAATCAAGGGCAAAACTTGAGTTTATAATTAATAGTGTTGCTAATATATATTTAATCATTAGTTATCCTTTTGCTTTAAGAATGGAAGATTTAGGAAATCAACATTTTGATGTTTTTTAGCAATTTTGATACCTTTTCTGATATTCGCTTTTGCATTTGAACTTTCTACTTCAACCCAAGATCTAGTTTCATTATTCCAGTATCCATAAGTTTTAAGGTCTAAACTTTGGTAGTATAAAGCTGTTCTTCCAAGTTTAAGAAAATCGTATGTAGTAGCATCAATTTTGTCTTGATAAGTTTCAATGCTATTTGCATAGTCATACTCAATTTTAAAGGCTTCTAAAATAATTCTATATTTTTCAGCTGTTTTAATATCTGCTTTATCAAGGCTTTTTTCTATGTTTTCGATTCTAGTTGTTCTTTCATCAAGTAAGAAAGGAGTGTCCATTTGAACTAGTTTTTTTAAGCTATCAACCATGTTTAACATAAGAGGGAAAATATTTTTTTGAGTATTTTCAATATCTACAATTTGTTGATTGATATTGCTAAGTTCTTCTTTTTGTGATTGAAGGATTTTTCTTAGTTGCTCATTGTATACTCTAGTACTTTTTAGTTCAGCATTTGTATATTTATATTTGCTAAGAAGCTCTTCTCTTTGGTACTCTACATTATCTATTTTATTTTGATAATTTTTTAGTTTGTTATTTGTCTTTTCTATTATATCTAGCGATTTGTCTATCTCGTTAGAGAATAGAGAAGTTGATAAGACTAATGAAAATAAAATAGTATTAAATAACTTATTCATTTCTACCCTTTTAGTATTAATTTTGAGAATTATAATCATTTTATTATAAAATTAAACTTATACAAAATTACATAAATAATTTATAAAATTATGCTATAAGAAAACTGTTGTTAAATTTGTGAATACAGAAGAGTTAGAGTTATTAAATCTAAAAATTGATTCTTTAATATGAGTTTCAATATTTGTTTTATTTATCCCTCTAAACTTTTTTAGTCTAGTATTAATAAACTCATTTAGAGTATTTTTTGTATTCATATAACCTAGAACAATATATTTATTATTGTTTTTATTTAGTAGTAGTTTTGCGCAGTTGATTTTTTTGTTTCTGATTAAACTATTTTTAACTTCCTCTTCAATTGGGAAGTTACAATCCTTAAGCAAAATAGTTTTATTGTCATACTCTATATAAAATACAAAGTTTTTATTGAGTGTAAAATATTTAATATAACAATGTTTTGGCTTTTGCTTATTTGAAATTTCTTGAGTATTTGTAATATACCTACGAAGTTGTTTATAGTACTTGTTTATAGTAACTCTACTGATATTTACTCTCATAGAGGCTTCACTTGCAGTAAGGTCTTCTCCAAAGCATTTGCAAATATTTATAATAGTTGAGTTATCTATTTTTTTGTTTCTCATATAATAATTATTATCTATATCAAAATTTTCCATTTCTAATTCTATAAAAAAAAGATGTGAAAAGTGTGTGTATAAAATTGATTTTAACTAATGTTATTTTTTGCTTATCATGTTTATCTCTCTTGTAATATTTCTATAAGAAAAAATAAGAAATAATTCGCTTATCTTAATTTTAATAATTACTATCAATAAAGGAAATATTGTGAAAATAGGAAATAAAAAAATATTAGGACTGTCACTTTGTGCGGCTTTCTTAATCCATGGTTCAGTATTCGCAGCTGAAAATGACACAACTAAAACATCTCTTGGTACAGTAGATGTTGTAAGTTCTAGTGATACAGAATCAACGAACTCTTATACACTAGACTCAACAAAATCTGCTACAAAACTAAGTTTATCACTAAAAGATACACCTCAGTCTGTAAGTGTATTTACCCACCAAAAACTTGAGGATTTAGGAATTACTTCTTATCAAGAAATCTTAGCTTCTGTTACTGGAGTTTCAATGAGTAGATGGGATGAGAGACTAAACTCAAGTGCAAGAGGTTTTACAATTGATTATTATAAAGTTGATGGAATGCCAACTTATACTAGTTATGATGAAAGAGATTTAGACCTTTCTATCTTTGACAGAGTAGAGATTGTAAGGGGTGCAAATGGTTTACTAACAGGAGCTGGAAATCCTGGAATGAGTATAAATCTTATTAGAAAAAGAGCTAAGAGTAAAGAGTTTGCAGCTGATATTACTTTAAAAGCTGGTTCTTTTGATTCTTATAGTGGGATGGTAGATGTATCTTCCAAACTAAATGAAAGTGGTTCTGTAAGAGGAAGATTGATTGCGAAATATGATGATAATGATTCATATATGGACTATTATGAAAAAGAGAATAAAATTCTTTATGGTGTAGTTGACGTTGATTTATCAGATAGTTCATTTTTATCATTTGGTGCAAATTATCAAGATTTAGATAGAAATGGTATTAGATGGGGTGGGTTACCTGCTTTTTATTCTGATGGTTCTAGAACTAATTTTGATACTTCTGATATTGTTTCAAATAAAGATACATATTGGAATGCTGAAACAAAAGGTGTTTTTGTAGACTTTAAACAATATTTTGCAAACAATATACTGTTTAATTTATCTTTATCTCATAACAGATATAAAAGTGAATCAAGTTTATTATATTTTGGTGGAACTGTTGATAAAGCTACAGGAGTAGGAATTGGAAGTATTTCTGCTTATGAAAATGAGGATTATAAAAAAGAGAATAATATTGATGCTTATGTATCTGTTCCTTTTAATCTTGCAAACTTAGACCATGAAGTAATCTTAGGATATACATATAATACAGATAGTAAAAAGTATGATAATCAAAAGGGTTCTGGTGGAGGAGCATCTTCATTAGCAAATCCTTTAATTAATTTTAATAATATTAACTTAGATAGCTTTGATAATTTTACTTCTTATTCAGGTACACCAAATAAGATTAAACAAACAGCTGCTTATTTAGTTGGTAAATTTTCTTTAATGGAAGATTTAAAATTAATAGCTGGAGCAAGACTTACAAACTGGAAATATACAGAAGATGGTGGAGTAAATGATAGAGAGTTTGATAATGAATTAACTCCTTATGTGGGATTAGTTTATGATTTAAATGAAAATCATTCTATTTATACTAGTTACACAAGTATCTTTAAACCAGATGATAAAAAAGATAGAAGTGGAAACTATTTAGACCCATTAGAAGGTAAAAACTATGAAGCGGGTATTAAAGGTGAGTATTTTGATGGTAAATTAAATGCTTCTTTATCTATATTTAGAATTGAGCAAGATGGTACTGAAGCTGATGGAGCTCAAATAAATGGTTATCAACCTTATACATTTGTTGAGGGAGTTACAAGTAAAGGTTTTGAGTTTGATATTCATGGTCAACTAACTGATAACTTTAGTTTAAGTATGGGAGTTGCAAACTTCAAAGCTGAAGATGCAGAAGGTAACAAGTTTAATACTAAAGCTTCAAGAACAACTGCAAATCTTTTTGCAAAATATACAATGGATAAGTTACAACTTGGAGCAGGGTTAAACTATAAAAGTAAATACTATACTGGTTCAGATGCTCAAAAAATTACGCAAGATGCATTTACACTTGCAAATGCTATGGCATCATATAAAATTGACAAAAACTCTAGTCTTCAGTTAAATGTAAATAATATCTTTGATAAAGAGTACTATGAAGGAATTGGAAATAACCTTATGATTTATGGTACGCCAAGAAATGCAACATTAACTTATAAATACACTTTCTAAAATAATTAGCTAAAAAGGAGTTTTCCTTTTTAGTTATACTTCCAATTATGATAATAACTATTAATATTTAATAAGAATATTGTATAATTCTTTCCATGTTAAAAGAAGAGTACAAAAAACTAAAAGTTCTATATGTAGAAGATGAAGATTTTATTAGAGAAAATGCAGTCTCATATTTAAAAAGATTTTTTGAAAATGTTTATGAAGCAAATGATGCTTTTACTGCACTTGATATTATAGAAAAACAGAAGCCTCATTTAGTAATAACAGATATAAAAATGCCAAAATTAAGCGGCTTAGATATGGTTAGAAAAGTTAGACAAAGTGATAAAAAAACACAATTTATAGTCCTTTCTGCTTTTACAGATAAAAACTATTTACTTGATGCCATTGATTTAGGTTTAGTAAAATATCTTACAAAACCAATCAAGCATGACACTATTTTTCCTTTACTTCTACAGTGTGCAAAAGAGAGTTTTGAAGATGAAAGTAATAAAAAGTATTTAACTGAAACTGCTTATTATGATAGTTTCGAAAGTATTTTAAGAATTGAAGAAAAAGAGATAAAATTAACAAAAAGTGAAATATCTCTTTTAGAATTGCTATGTAAACAGCATCCTAAACCTGCTACTTATGAACAGTTACAAAGTGATATTTGGCAAGATGAATATATGAGTGAAAATGCACTTAGGCTTTTAATAAGAGACTTAAGAAAAAAACTACCTACAAACTGTATTAAAAATATATCTAAGCTTGGATATAAGATAGAACTTTATAGATGAAAATAATTCTTTCTTTTCTCTTTTTCTTCTCTTTTTTGTATGCTGATAAGTTTGATGTTATTGAGTCTGTAAAGATTTCTGAAGACTTAAATAGTTTTAAAAATGCAAGTTATCTTGAATATAAAGATAAAAAAGTTAAACAGTTTGCTATAAAAGTAAAGTTAAAAAAGAAAAACTATCTTGACAAAAACTATTATCTAACCGTTATTTCTGATTATGATAACATGACTTATACAAACACAATTTATAAAAACTATAATCATATGATGCTTATCAAACTTGATAAAACTGCTCCTGATGTTTTATATTTTGAGTATGAATATGATACTCCTAAAAGACCAGGTTTTAGAGTAAAAGTTATCTCTCAAAGTGAATATGAAAACTTGTTACCCTATGAAGGTATAATCTATGGAGTAGCCTATGGGATAATCTTTTGTGCTTTTTTATACTACTTTATAATCTACTTTTCCATAAGAGAAAAATACTTTCTTTACTACTCAATTATGCAACTTTTTGTTTTGTTATCTTTGATAGGTTTTATGATAGTAAGTTTTAAACCATATCCAACAACATTTGCACAAACACTAATAGATATACTTGAAAACATGAGTTTTATATTTACTTTACTTTTTGCAAAAGAGATTTTAAATGCAAAAAATAAGTTATCTTTTTCAAGTAGTTTAATAAACTTTTTTTTATGGATAAATACAATTGATATAGGAATTATTCTTTTAATAAATTACTCCTTACTATATGAGTATATGCCTTTTTATATAAGTTTTTTAATTCCTTCTTTATTAGGTTTACTTTCAATTATAAATGGAAATAAAAATGCCATTATTTATACTATTGGTTGGAGTTTTATGGCTAGCTTTGTATATATGGCAGAGAAGGATTTAATACCTTTTAGTGGTATTTATACTATTCACTTTGCAGCTCCAATGGAGTCATTAATTTTTACTTTAGCTTTAGCTTTTGCTCTTAGAAGAATAGTAAAAGAGAAAAATGAAAAAGAGAAACTTCTAATACATAAAGAAAAACTAGCCTCAATGGGAGAAATGATAAATAATATCGCTCATCAATGGAGACAGCCTCTTACTCATCTTAGTTTTATAAATATGAATTTACAAATGGCTTCATATGATGAGAAACTTTCAAAAGAGTATTTAGATGAGAAAATTGAAGAGTCAAATAAACAGTTGGAGTTTATGTCAAGTACGATAGATAGTTTTCGAGATTTTTATAAGCCACAAAAAGAGAAAGAAAACTTTTATTTATCAAAGGCTATAAAACAAGCAGTTGATATTATGGCTGTTTTATTAGAAAAAGAGAATATAGAATTAGAGCTTGATATTAGAAAAGATAAAAAAATTTATGCCTATGAAAATGAGTATTCTCAAGTAGTTTTAAACTTAATTACAAATGCAAAAGACGTTTTAGTTCAAAGGCAAATAGAGGATGGGAAAATAAAAATCACCATAGATAGCTATTTTGATAAATCTTTTACTACAGTTTGTGATAATGCAGGTGGAATAAAAAAAGCTGATTTAAATAAGATTTTTGAGCCGTATTTTACTACAAAAGACAGTGGAAGTGGAATAGGGCTTTATATGTCTAAAACAATAATCAACTCTCACTTTAAAGGGAAACTAAGAGTCGAAAATAAAAAAGAAGGTGCGTGCTTTACTATTGAAGTTTAATTAACCTATTTAGAAGAAATAATTATATTTTTTTTCTCTTTTTTTATATTTATTGGATAAATTTTGTCAAGTGCATATAAGAATTTATCAAACTCTTTAATTGAAAATTTACCATCAATTTCATGTAAAGTATTTTCATATTTATCAAAAGTAGTCTTATAGTTATTATACTTTGAAAACTCTTTAAATGCTTCTATAAGAGGAGTTTTTGCGAAGTATAAATATCCTTCTTTCCATGAAGATATATATTTAGGTTCAATTTTTTTATTAACAAATATTTTACCTCTTTGATTTACTTTTAAAGTATCTCCCTTTTCTAAAACAGCAATAATTTTTTCTTTGTTGTTATCATCTATATTTGAAACTTTGACAATACCTTCTTTTACTTTTATTTGAGTAAGATCACTTTTAATATTTGACACTTCAAACATTGTTCCTATAACTTTTATTTGAGTATTTAAATTTTCTACAAAGAACGCTCTATCTTCATCTTTTTTAACACTAAAAAGTGCTCTTCCTTTTGATAATTTAATTTTTCTATAGTCTTTGAAATAGACTACTTTTAACTTAGTATTTACATCTAAATTTACAATAGAGTTATCTGGTAAAATGATATTTTTTAGTATCTTATTTTCTGTACTATAATCTTTTGTATATACAGGCATAAACTTTGTATATACACTGAAGTAAAG
The DNA here is from genome assembly GCF_004116715.1 of Arcobacter sp. CECT 8989. Taxonomy (NCBI): domain Bacteria; kingdom Pseudomonadati; phylum Campylobacterota; class Epsilonproteobacteria; order Campylobacterales; family Arcobacteraceae; genus Arcobacter; species Arcobacter sp. CECT 8989. The sequence goes on from NZ_PDKE01000009.1 coordinate 114,031, forward strand.
TATAATTAAAAGAGAAGCTGCAGCAAGTAGAGGCTTAAAGTTTCTAAAAAGTTTTTCTCTTTTTATTTCTTTATTTACTTCCTTTGTTAAATTTTTTGTATAAGAAGAGGGTATCTGTTTAAAACTGTTTCTTATGAATTTAATATTTTCATATTCTTTTTTATTTTCAAAATCTTTTATCCATAAATTAAATTTTTGTTGTTCACTTTTATCTAATCCATCTTGCTCAATGCTCAACCAATTTATAGCTTCTTCCGTTATCTTTTTATTACTACTCAAACTCTTTCTCCTTGGCTTTTTCAAGTCTATTTTTAATTTTAAGTGTTGCATTTGTTATATGTTTTTCTACAGTACTGATATTTATATTCATTTTATGTGCAACTTCTTTTCTCGTAAAACCTTGAATCACATGAAGTGTAAAAGCCTGTTTGCTTCTTTTAGGTAAATTTTGAACTAAATCTAAAAGTTCAATATATTGAGTTTGTTTGTAAAAAAGTTCTTCAGGCTGTTGTTCTTTTGGAATTGTAAAATTTGCTTCTTCATAATCAACTTTAAAAATATTTTTGTTTCTTCTTGATTCATCTATTAAAAGGTTTTTTGCCATTTTATAAAGATATGCTCGGGGATTTTTTATCTGATTTTTCTCTTCTATCTCAATAATTCGCGTATATGATTCTTGTGTTATATCTTTTGCTTTTTCTTTATCGCCAGTAAGTCTTTGAACATAATTTAAAACTTCTTTATAGTAGTCAAGCAAGAATAGCCACCTTTATATTTTAATATATATTATCATAATCAATATGAAATAGGGTTTAGTGTTATTTAAACCCTATTTTTCTTAGAATGTATACTTTAATTTAAAATTGAAGCTTCTTGGCTCTCCATAATTTACTCCAAAACTATGAACTGATGAATAATATTTCTTGTCAAATAAGTTGTTTATATTTAATTGTCCTGATAAATTTTTTGTAAAGTTATACTCTCCGAATAAGTTTGCAAGCAAATATGCTTCTTGTCTTGCATCACCTTCAAAAGCAGCAGATTTCCAATTTACTCCACCACCTATACTAAATTTATCTTTGTAATATTTAGCATTTAATTTAAATTGTTTATTTGGATTACTTGTATTCATTTTATTATTTTGAGCATCTTCAAGTTTAAAATAAGAGTAACCTAAAAGTAGTTGTATTGAATCTGTTAAATCTCCTGCAACTTCAAATTCAACTCCTTTACTTGTTGAACCTTCAACTGCTTTGTATGCTCTTTCTCCTGTACCTTGAATTACTCCATCAACTTGACCAATATTATCTTGTTCAATTCTAAATAAACTAAGAGTAGTATTTAGTTTGTTATTTAAAAATGATGCTTTAGCACCAATTTCATAGTTTACTCCTTCAACAGGTTCAAGAAGTTTTGCTTCTTGATTTCTTAAATTTTGAACTTGAAAAATTTCAGTATAGCTTCCATATAAAGAGTAAATATCATTAATATTATAAATAATACCTGCATAAGGAATAATCTCATTTTTGTATTCTAAATCAATCTCATTTCTTCTTAATATTCCTTCTTCTTTGTAGTTAGCTAATCTTGCACCTAAAATAACTTTTAAATCATCACTTAATGATAACCTTGAAGCCACATACAGACCAGTTTGTGTAACTTTTGAGTCATCAAAGGTATCAAAGTCAACCCAATTAGGTTCATCTGCTCTACTATTGTTATAAGTATTTATAGCTGGACTATCATAGTTCCAAGCATATTCTGTATAGTTTTTAGTTTTGCTTATTGAGTATCCCATTAAAAATTCATGTTCCAAATTAAATAACTCAAAGGGTACTGAAGTATAAATATCAAAACTGTCTGTTTTAGTTTCTCTTTCTGGATAATATGCTTGTACAAAGTTTACAAGTCCTGCTCCAGTATTTTTATTTAATGCTTGATTTAGTGTTCCCCAAACAGCACCATTTACTAAGGTGTTCTTTTCAGGCAAACTAAAATTTGTATGAGTATATGTAGCATGAACTTTTACATCATTATTTAAATAGTGTTCTAGTTCAATGAAGTGAGATTTTTCAGTAGAGTCCTTGTATGTCCAATCACTTCCAAGCCAAGTCGATCTATCTAAAGAAGTTGTTTTTGAACCATCACTAAAAGTAACTGGTAATAATGACCTAATTGAGTTATCTACTCGTGTATTAACATATGAACTTCCTAATGTCAGAAGTGTCTTATCAGATAAATCAGCTTCAATTGTTCCAAATAGAACTTTCTTTTCTTCTTCTATTTCATCAATAAAAGAATTCTCTTCTTCATATGAAGCAATTAGTCTACCTCTTATTGTACCTTTATCATTAAGTTTCGACATTAAATCAATTTGAGTTTTATATTTATCCCAGCTTCCAGTTTCTAATGAGATTGAGGAGTTGAACTCTTTACTATATGCTTTTTTTCTAACTAAGTTAATAGTTGCAGAGGGTTCTCCAGTTCCAGAAAGAAGTCCAGTTGCACCTCTGACTATTTCAACTCTATCATAGATTGATAAATCTTGTGCTTTTGCAGTACCTCTATTTGGCATATATCTATTTATGCCATTAACTTGAAAGTTTTTTATTTCAAAACCTCTTGAGTAAAATGTTGGAGTTGAACCATTATTTTTGTCATAAGATATTCCTGTAGCAATATCAGTAATATCCTCTAAGTACTCAACTCCTATATCATTTAATTGTTCATTTGTAAGGACTGAAATACTTTGAGGTGTATCTTTTATTGAGAGATTCATTTTGGTAGCACTATTCATATTTGTAATAGTATAAGAGTTAGATGTCTCAGTGGTATTATAAATGTTTTCTACAATATTAACCTCACCTAAGCTACTTTTTTCAAGTTTAGTAGTATTTTTTTCTTTTATAAAAATAGTATCATTTTCAATTGTTGAGCTAAGATTTGTTCCTTCAAGAAGTTTTTTTAGTGTCTCTTTTAACCCTTTAATATTTTCAATATTTTTTGCTTTTTTATCTTCAATTAGCTTACTATTAACGATATATGGAATATCTGCTTTTTTAGAGATAATTTCTATTGCTTCTTTAAGAGTCTTATTTTTAATAGTAAAAGTATCTGTTGCATGTAAATTTGTTAATAGCAATAATGCTAACCCTGGAGCAATAAAAGATTTTTTTATTGACATTCTATTTCCTTGTATTTGATTTTGATAACCGTTATCTAATATATTAAGACGATAATATTCAAAAAAACGGTAAAAAAATATAAAGAAATTTTAAAATTTATATATTTGTAAAAAAGAGCTTGTTGATTATTTTGTCTGGCTCTATATTTATTGTTTAATAAACAGTAAATACAGAGCTTTCATTTGTTAAATTTTTATTTCTTTAACTGAGCAGTTAAGATTTTTGTATTTCTTGCACTAAAGTATAAAGTAAGAGCAAGAAGAACAAAGGCTATTGAAAATAGTACTATAACAGAAGTACTAATTAATGCTCCATGTTGATTTTGAGAAAGTTTTTTACTTGTATTTTCCGTTGATGTTTTTTTAGTAAAACCTTCAAGGGGAGCAAAACCTTCTTTTACAACAGTATGTCCAGGTCCTCCATCAAGAACTACTTGGTACTGCTCTTTTGGAATCTCAATTGTAAGTTCACTCTCATCTGGAAGTCTTTTTTGATATAGTACTTCTCCTGAAATTAGTGACTCAAGTTTAACTAAAGCACCAACAGTTTTCTCTCCTGTACTAAAAGCTCCAACTACTGTTATTGTATTGTCTTCATTATCAATAACATCCATAAGTAAAGTATGAGCACTTAGGTTTAAACTTAATAGTAAAAAAACAAGTATTGATTTTATTTTCATTATTTATCCTTTTTTTTAGAAAATAGAAGTTTAAATTCTTCTCTATCTTTTGGTATTTTAAATCCTACAAATAGAAGTAAAAGTCCAAAAATAAATAGGGCAATATCAACATTTAAGATGATAAACATATTGTTTGTAAATAGTTCAATAGGAGAAAATCCAGATACATAAAAATGAACAAGTGGTGTTATCATAAATAAAATTGCACCTAAAACTAAAAACTCTTTAGCAGCTTTAAAAGAACAAATTCTATAAAAAGCCCAAGTTAAAGTACTAAGCCATGCAATAAAAAATAGTCCTTTTTGCCAAAACATCCTATCTTGCATATCAAATGGTAAAAGCCATTGAAGTAAAAAGATAAATCCAGTTGCTGGTATAACTCCAATCATAACTGTTAAAGATAGTTTTCCAAACCAGTGATAAAAGGGAATTTTATTATCAAACTTTTTAGCTTTTTTCTCTAAGAAAAGCATAACTCCAAAACCAATTGCAACTCCACAAATAGCCATGATAATTGCAATGATAGTTCTTACAAAAATATCAACTCCAAAAAGCAAGTGTAAGAAATATAAAGTATCTGCAAACATACTTGTCCAGTTTCCATCTAATACTTTTTTGTACTCAATCAAACTTCCATCAACACCACTTAAAACAATAACAGGATTATTAAATACTCCATTTAGAAATGGAAAGTTTGGATTATATCCCGTAAGTTCAACTTGGGCAGAACTATCTTTCCAGTTGATAAGTTTTATTTTGTCAAAGTTGATACTTGGATTTACATCTTCTGCTTTTTGAATAAGTTCACTAATTGGAAGCATAGAAACTTGTTCATTATTTTTTTCTACTAAAGCTCTTTGAGGCTTTAGTACTGGACCAACTGCTTGCCAAGTATTTGAGATTTCCCCTTTTGAAGAGATATATGTCATTAAAGTTGAGCCTGAATATCCAATATTCATATAAGCCCCTGTAAGAGTAACTATTACAAAAGGAGCAAATAACCACATAAAAACTTTTCTATGGTATTTTGAAAATTTTCCTTGATGATTTTTAGGGTTATTGTTATATTTTAAATAATAAACTTGAATAAGTCCACCAATAATTAAAAGCATAACAGAAACAGCAACAAGACCAAATACAAAATATCCAACACTCATAAAAGGTCTTCCATAGTGCATATGATTTAAAAATCTTGCTAATTGAGAGTTGTCACCTTCATCATTTACTTTTTCCATAGTTTTTGGATTAAAAACAACTGGTTCCACAAACATATGATTTACTTTTAAAGCTGGGTCGTTAAAGTATCCAGGAAGTTCTATAATAATATTGTTTGTAGGAAAGTTTGGGTCACTAATAACTGGGTCAATCATTTTTGAGTAGTTTATCTCTTTGATATTTGCAGCTTCAAAGTGTCTTGAAGGTTTTTCCCATGTTTGAATATAGGGTAAAAAAATTGCAAAAATACCAAAGAAAACACATAAGTACATAAATAATGAGGCACTAATTCCTACACTTACATGTATTCTTTGAAGTCTTTGTTTAAATAGTTTACTTGCATTTTCCATAGATTAACTTCCTAAAATAAAAAATAAAATTCCAATAGCACATATTAAACTAGGAATAAAAACCCTTTTAAGTGCAATTAGTTTTGTGTGAGATAGGGCTATCCAAAAAGAGAAAACTGCCCATAGTAAAGTATAAAGGTATATAGGAATAACAAGGGATTCTCCTAAGGGAACAGGTGTTAAAAAGCTTAATAAAGTCATAAATAAATAAGAGACTAATAGTCCACCAAAGATAGAACACAAAGTTCTAAATAAACCAATCTTTTTTCCGCTATTTTCAGGAGTTGAGAGATTTTTGTATATAGTTTTAAAATTTGAATTCAACAATAATACCTTTATTTAATTTTGAGAATTATAATCATTTAAGTTAAATTAATACTTAATACTAAAGCTATCATGATAAGTAGTTTTAGATGTAATTAGTTGAGTACTACAAGGTGTAGACTCAACTAAAAATTTTAAAAGTTAATTTGTGCAGAAACTATGAAAGTTCTTCCTTGTCCTGCTACTCTACCAATTGGACTTACATCAACACCTCTAAAGTAATAATCTTCATCAAAGATATTGTTAACTCCAAAGCTAAGATCTGCTGTAAAGTCACTGTTTAATTTAACTTCCCTTGAAACTTTTGCATTCCATAGAGTATATGAAGGAACTTCTCCATATTGCCCATTTGCTGATTCTTCTTTTGTATTAGCACTATCAGAAAATGCTTTACTAATATAAAGACCTGTTAGGTTGAATTTATTTTTATTGTATTCATAATCAGATGAGATACTAAATTGATGTTTAGCTACCCAAGGAAGTTGATTCCCTCTATTATCACCTGTTAATTGTTCTGTATCAAGATATGTATATCCTAATGCAAACTGTGTATTATCGCTTGGTTTAAAATTGATTTGAGTTTCAATACCTTGGTGTCTAGTTTCTCCAAGATTTTTAAAAGATTGTGTACTAGCTACATACTCAATTTGGTCTTCATAATCAATTCTATAAAGTGTACTTCCAATACTAAATTTACTATTTGGTTCATATCTAAATCCAACTTCATAGTTCCACGCAAGTTCAGCTGCTAAATCACCATCTTTTCTTACTTGTGCTACTTGTGGAGATTTAAGAGATCTTTGTGCATTTGTAAATAAAAATAGGTCATTTGTTGCTTGATAACCAATACTTAAACCTGGAAGCCAAGACCTCATATCTTTTCTTTTATCTGCAAGTGGGTCATTACTTAAGTTATCACCAAAATCAGTATCAATTTTTTCGTATCTAATACCTGGAGTAACTTTTAATCTTCCATCCATTAAAGAGATAGTATCACTTAAATAAGATGCTACTGCATCTGTTTTGATTTTCCAATCTCTAAGAGTACCTTTCACTCCATCGCTAAATTTTGTTTGGTGTAATAAGTAATCAACATCTTCTTTTACATATCTTGTTCCGAAAGTAACTTTGTGATTAGATTTTTCAAAAGTAAATCTAGGTTCAGTTCCAAAAACATCAATTTCTCTGTCGGCAACTCTTACAGAATCAGCTGTTCCTGGAGTAAATGAAGAACCTGATGTATTCCAACCCCAATCAAATCTTCTTTCACTTTTTTGTGCATAGTTCATCCAGTAAAACTCTGTATCTTCTGTAGGATTAAGTTTATATGTTACAGAAGCTCTTTTTGTTTTTCCATGAAATTCATCATGTGGTCTTTGTGAAGAGCTTTTATCATCTTTATAATCTTCTGGCAGTTGTGCACCTGGTAAGTTGGCATCAGCTTTGTAGTATTGGATATTTGATTTGATTTCACTATTATCTGTTGGGAAATACTCTAAATCAAATATATAGTTATTTACATTTGTATCAGAATGGTCTCTAAATGATTCTCCGTTTATATTATTGTATTGAAGTTGTAATCCTAAATTGTCATTTATAAAACCACCTGTTCTAAAATAAGTATCAGTTAAGATATTTCCATTATCAGCTGAGTGTACTGTTCCTTTTATTGTAGAAGAAGGTTTTGTTGAAATAGGTTTTGTAACAAAGTTTACAACTCCACCAACATTATTTGGACCATAGTGAACTGCTGCTCCACCTCTTACAATATCAATTGTTTCTAAAGTTTCCATTGTAATTGGAAATAGTGAAAAACTAGAGTGGCTATAAGGAGCGATTGCTGCAGGGATTCCATTTACCATTGCATTTAAGTTTGCACTTCTTCCTGGTTTTAATCCTCTTAATGAGATATTTGGAAGAACACCAGTTCCTGTTTCATCTTGAATTTGAATACCTGGTACAACTCTTAAAGCGTCTTCAATATTTTTTGCAGCTGTTTTATTTAATGTCGCAGAATCAATAATTGTTCTTGCTCCACTATAAGTTTTTACATCTTCATAACTTGAATTACCAATCCAATTTCCTTGAACTTCCACTTGTCCTAAGTTGTTTGAAGCACTATTTTCTTTTTTATGTACTCTTTTTTTTCTAATTAAAATAGTCTCATCTTCAATAACTGCTTCAAGGTTTGTATCTTTAAGTAGTTCTTTAAAAGCTTTTTCAATACCTTCTATATTTTTAAAGTTTGGTGCTTTTTGATTTTTTAATAGTTTTGCATCAACCATATATGACATATTTGAGTCTTTTGATAATTGTTCAATCGCTTTTTGCAAAGATAGATTTTCAACTGAATATTGTTTTGCATATAAGCTTGTTGATAAAGCAAGAGCTAACATTGGTGCAATCAATGTTGATTTCTTTTTAATCATTTGTGTCCTTTAGTTTCTTTTTAGTATTAAGAATGATTATTAAAATTATTCTTTTCGATAATAAGACGGATGAATAAAAAAAATCAGACATCAATTTTCAAAAAATTTTATTTTTTTGTTTTTCTTTTCTACTTTAAGTGCATAAATTTTTGGTATAGCTTTAATAAAAGAATCAAATTCATTTAGTTGGAACTTCCCTGTTATAGCAGTTTGTGAAATATCATAATTTTCAAAGCTAGCTTCGATTTTATTGTATCTTGAAAATTGTTTAATAGCCTCTTGTAAAGGAGTGTTATTAAATAAAATATATCCTTCTTCCCAGTTTGCTATTTTATTTGTTTGAATTTTATTTAAAGATAATATGTTTGAATTCTCATCTAATAAAAGAGAATCCTCTTTTTTTAATAAAGCTATTGTTTCATATTTATTATTGTTTTCCTTTGATATTTTTACAAGACCCTCTTTTACTTTTATAGAAATCTTATTATCAAATTTATCAACCTCAAAAGCTGTACCTAAAACTTTTATTTGAGTATGGTTTACCTTTATAGTAAAGACTTTTGTTTTATCTTTTGCAACATAAAACATTGCTCGACCTTCGTTAAACTTTATTTCTCTTTTGTTTTTAAAATAGTTAACTTCTATATCAGAGTTTTTATCTAAAACTATTTTTGTATTATCAGGTAAAAGAATATTCTTATTAATACTATTTTGTGAAACTAGATGATTTGTATAAGTAGGAGAAACAAGTTCATTGTATTTGAAACTTCCAAAACCAAGGGCTAAAATAAATATTGCAGCTGCTGCTAAGGGTTTTATTTTTTCAATTATCTTTGTTTTTTTTGCTCCTTCTTTCGCTTTACAGGCCAATTCATCTTTTAATTGAGAAGGAAGAGATTTAAATGCCTTTCTAATAGATTTATTCTCTTCGTATATTTTTTTATGATTTTCATTTGAGTTTAACCAAAAGTTTAATTCACTTTTTTCTTTTTCATTTAAACCTTCTTCTTCTCTTGTAAGCCAAGATATAGCTATTTGTTCGATACTTTTCATATTTGGCTCCTAATAATTGTTCATTTTGTTTTTGATTTTTTCACTGGCTCTAAGAATATTTTTCTCAACTGCAGCGATACTTATACCCATCTTTGAAGAGATTTCTTTTCTAGAGTATCCTTCAATTACGTGTAAAATAAAGGCTTGTTGACATTTTGGTGGAAGGCTTTGAACTATTTTCATCATTTGTTCATATTGGTTTGATTGTACTACTTGTTCATGGGGTTGCTCTTCTTGAGGAATACTATGTTCCTCTTCTTCATAAAGAGTTTCAGATGAGCTTTTCTCTTTTCTTGATTGGTCTATTACAATATTTCTTGAGGTTTTGTATAAATAGGCTCTTTCATTATCAATATTTGAACTCTTGTTTACATATAATAATCTACTATAAGCTTCTTGGATAACATCCTTTGCTCTATCCTTGTCACCTACCATTCTTTGAACATAATATACTAACTCTTGATAATATTGAAGCACGTTAAATAAAATCCTTTTTGATTTTGAGAAATATTATCATAATTAAAATTTGAAAAAAGTTAGAAATCAAAATAAATTCCTTTAATAAAAACTTGCAAAGCAACCACATAGAAAAAATTAGATATAATCACGAAAAATTAAACGCGAAAGATTAAAATGATTGATGTAAGAGAACTACAAAAAGATTTTGAAACTATGGCAACTGCACTTAAAAGAAAGGGTGTAGAACAAGAGGTTTTAGATAATTTAAAAGTATTAGCGCAAGATGCAAAAGCAAAAAGACAAGAGATGGAAAATGTTACTGCTGAGCAAAATAAATTATCTAAAGAGTTTGGTAAATATAAAAAAGAAGGTCTTGATATTGCACCTTTACAAGCTTCAATTAATGAATTAAAATCTAAAAAACAATCAATGGAAGATGAAGTAAGAGTTTTAGAAGAGAAGTTAACTTCTATTGCACTTGGTGTTCCAAATCTTCCAGATGCAAATGTTCCAGATGGTGCAGATGAAGAAGAGAATGTAGTATTAGAAACTATTGGTGAAAAACCTCAATTCTCTTTTGAACCAAAAGAACACTGGGATTTAGATAATGGTTGGTTAGACTTTGAAAGAGGTGTTAAATTAGCTAAATCAAGATTCTCTGCTATAAAAGGTCAAGGTGCAAGATTAGAAAGAGCACTTATTAACTATATGTTAGACTTTAACAGAGAAAGAGGTTTTGAAGAGTGGTATGTTCCTTTTATGGCAAACTCTAATACACTTCAAGGAACTGGACAGCTTCCAAAGTTTGAAGATGATTTATTTAAAATTGAAGGTGAAGATTTATACCTTATTCCTACAGCAGAAGTAAGTCTAACAAACCTTTATAATGATGAAATTGTTCCAGCTGAAGAGTTACCTTTAATGTTAACTTCTTATACTCCTTGTTTTAGAAAAGAAGCAGGAAGTGCAGGAAGAGATACAAGAGGACTAATTAGACAACACCAATTTGACAAAGTTGAAATGGTTGCTATTACAAAACAAGAAGAGTCTCAAGAAGTATTTGAAAAAATGGTTTCTTGTGCAAGTGATTTATTAAGCTCACTTGGACTTGCTCATCAAAAGGTACAATTATGTACGGGTGATTTAGGTTTTAGTGCAGCTACAACTATTGACTTAGAAGTTTGGTTACCAGGTCAAAACAAATATAGAGAAATCTCTTCAATTTCTAATACTAGAGAATTTCAAGCTAGAAGAGCAAAAATCAGATATAAAGATGGAAAGAAAAACATCTTAGCTCATACATTAAATGGTTCATCATTAGCTGTTGGAAGAACTTTATTAGCTATTATGGAAAACTATCAAAATGAAGATGGAACTGTAACAATTCCTGAAGTTCTTAAAAAGTATTTATAAGAGCTTTAATTTTCTTCATTAAACTTCATATCATAAAGATAACTTGAAATTATTTCAAGTGTATCTTTATCATAGCCTAATTCAGGCATCAACTCATATTTTTTTATCATATCTAACATAATTGAAGTCTCTTCTTTTGGTTTTAAAACCCAAGAACTCATATATGAAACAAACTCTTTTTTCTCTGAAAAGGCTTCTTTGTATCTAGTAACAACTATCTTTAGTGATGGTGCTGATATACTTTTTGTTTTGTGATGACATGTTGTACAGTTTCCTTCAAGAAGTAAGCTTCCATAGGAATTAGCATTGGCAGATAAAGAAAAAAGAAGAACTAAAAAGAGATACTTCATTTTTATTTAGATTAGTTTCTCAGGTTTACCAAAATAGTAACCTTGCGAGTAATCAACTCCGATTTCATTTAAGATATTATAAATCTCTTCATTTTCTACATACTCTGCAATTGTTTTAATATTTTGCTTTTTAGCAAAAGTTACAATAGTTTCAACTAGGTTTCTACTAAAGCTATCAGTTTCAATATTTTTGATTAAACTTCCATCAATTTTTAAAATATCAGGCGTGTATTCTAAAAGTCTTTCAAAGTTAGAATAACCACTTCCAAAGTCATCAATTGCAATTTTTACATCTCCAGCTTTCTTAACATCTGAAATAAAGTTTTTAACTGTATTGAAGTCTTTAATATTTTCATCTTCTAGTAATTCAAAGGTTACTCTACCTTTGTATTTATCCTTTGAAACAAGTTCTATTAGTTTGTTTCTAATAGCATTGTTTTCAATATCTAAAACAGAAAGATTAATACTTACATTGTGCTCAATATGATCTAAAACATTAAATGAACTCTCAATTACTCTGTTTGTAATTTTTGTGTAGTATGCACCTTTTTTAGATACATCAAGGAAGAAAAATGGTGATACTGTTTCACCTTCTTCATTGATAAGTCTTACAAGAGATTCATATTTAATCGTTTGTTTTGTTTGATTATCAATAATTGGTTGAAAATATGAGATGATTTTAAAATTATCAAGGGCTTTTTTTACCATATGAATAGTCTCAATATTTTTTTGAGCATTCTTTTGAGCTTCATCTACTAGATTATTTGCAAAGATTAAATTCATATTTGTTTCAACAGCTCTTTCTATGCCATATTTAGCATTTTCAAATAGGTTTTTTTCTCCTACACAGTAGCTAACTATTAAAGAGATATCGTATTCAATATTATCAAGTTTTATTGTTTCTTGTTTTGTATTTATTATTAGCTCACTTAAGATATTCTCTATCTTTTTTTGTGCTTTATCTAATCTTGTATAATCACAACTTAGAGCAAATAAACCATCCCCAAGTTTGTAAATTTTTTCAAAAAATTGTCCTTCTTTTGGAAGTAATGCAACAATTGCATTTGCTAGGGTTGTTTCTATCTTTTCTACACTTTTTGTATCGTAAAACTTATCTAAAATATCAAAGTTTTCTATTTGAATAAGGGCTAAAAATGATTTACTGCATGAGTCTAAACTAGCAATAAGCTGTTTCTTCTCACTCATTATTTGTGTAATATCATCTCTTAAAGCCATATATTCAACTATTTCACCTCTGTTATCAAAAATTGGTTTTATAGTAGATTTTACAAAATAGCTTTTTCCATTTTTTGTTAGGTTTTTAATAATACCTGTCCAAGGTTTTTTCTCTTTTTTTATTGTTTTCCATAGGTTTGCAAAAAGCTCTTTTGGATTATCTGGGTGCCTAACTATATTGTGAGGTCTTCCTACTAGTTCAATTTCAGAGTAACCAGAGATTTCACAAAAGTTATCATTTACATAGGTTATCATTCCACTTGGATCAGTTTTTGAAATAATAGAACTTTTATTCGTAATATCTTTATATTGATTCAAAATCGCAATATTTTTATCATTTTCTTTTATAAGATTACATTTATTGATTACGTTTAAAAGGGCATTGTAAAGTTGGTCTAGTTCAAGTGGTTTTAGTATAAAACCATCTATCCCTGCAATAATAGCATCATTGATAAGTTCTCTATCATTTTGGGCTGTAATAATTATTGATGGAATACTAAAGTTTATTTTTCTAGCTTCTTTTATAAAATTTATTCCATTCATTACAGGCATATTTATATCTGTAATAATTAAGTCAATTGTTGGGTCTTTTTTAAAAATATCTAATGCTTCTTGACCATTTTCAGTTAGTATAACAGTTGGAAAAATTGTTTCTAAAAGTTTTGCTATATTTAGCCTGACTTCATAATCATCCTCTACGTAAAGAACTTTAATATCTTTAGCTTCATTTATTAGATTTTCTAACTGTAATTTATTGACCATTATTACTCTTTTTTATTTTGTATCAAACATTCTACAAAAAATAAAAATAAAAATCAAAATTAAACGTTAGTTTTTAGTTATATTTTATAAATAATCACTTTATGTATGTCTTGCGGTCGTATATTTTATTATTTATTGTTATTATTAAATAACCTTTTATGACATTATAGTGCTTGAACTTCATAATTTCTCCCACTTTAATATTATTTTTATTATAAACAGATTTAGAAGATTGATAATGACCTCTTGAATTTCCAATAGTTACGTGGGGAATATCAGTTTTAAATCTAGAGTTTACAAAGACTTCAGTTATACAAATATTTTTATAGTCTTTATTGGTAACTCTTTTATTTTTTATAATTTCTTTGTTTTCATCTTTATCATAAATGGCTAAAGCATAAGCATTATAGATTTTAGAGTTGGCAAAAATTGAGCTAATGAGTATTAATAGTAATAATGAAACTTTCATAATGGTTTATTCTACAATATAATTGCATATTTTTTGTGATTTAATTAACTTTTTGTGTTAAAATACAAAAAATATTTTATCTAGGACATTTATGAATTTTTTTAAATATATAAAAGCCGTTGGAACGGGACCAAAATCAAATAGAGATTTAACAAAAGAAGAAATAATTGAAGCTATTCAAGGGATATTAGAACAAAAATGTGAACCTGAACAAGCTGCAGCTTTTTTAATGCTTTTAAGAGTGAAACTTGAAAGTGAAGAAGAGTTAGCTGGCTGTTTACAAGCCTTTGACAAATATATTAAAAGAGAAAATATTCCAGAATCTATTGAATTAGGTTTTTCATATGATGGAAAAACAAAACAACCTTATCTTTTCCCTTTATATGGAAAGATATTAAAAGAGTTTTTTGAAAAAAACAATCATATAAAACCACTTGATATTGTTATTAGTGGAGATTTTTGTCAACCAGCAAAAGAGGGAATTACTGTAAAAGATATTGCTACAAATATTGAGTTAGAAGACAATATTCATTTCTTTGATAGAAAAGATTATTTCAAAGAGTTATCTGATTTAACTGAACTTAGAAAAAAACTTTATATGAGAACAGTATTTAATACAACAGAAAAACTTTTAAATCCTGCAAACTCTAAATACTCAATTACATCAGCTTTTCATAAACCATATGTAGAAAAATACACAAAACTTTTTGGAAGTAACTATGAAAACCTTTTAGTTTTAAAAGGGAATGAAGGTACAACAGAAGTTTTCTCTAACTTCAAATATTGGGTAAATGAAAATGGGAAAATCGAAGAAAAGAGTGTTGATTTAAAACAATTAGATATTAACTATACAAGAAAATTTGAAGATATCTCTTTAGAGCAAGCAATAGCATTTATTCAAAATCCTGATAAGGAGACAATTAAATTAGCTAAGCTAAATGTAGCTATTTTACTATTTGCAGCAAATAGAGTTGATTCAATAAATGAAGCCTATAATATGTTAAACGAAGAAAAGAAAGGATTTTTAAGCTTCTTTAAAAACTTATTTTCATAATATATAGTATTATATATTTAAGGATAAGTTATATTATGAGTCTTGTATCTGGTTTATTTAATACTTTTTTTAATCCTGATAAAAAAACAAAAGAAGAAATTTCACAGAAAAATAAAGATGAGTTTTCTTCTTTTTTTGAAAATGTTAATTATCAAGAGTTACTAAATGACACCCTTGATACGATGAGTGATTTAGAAAAACAAGCTCACCTTGAGACACTTAAAGTTTTAAAAGAAATAGGTCTAAAAGAGGATGAACTTTATATTATCAATTTTCATATTTTAAATAAAAATAGTCTAAATCATGAACTTCCTTTTACAGAGGAGGAAGAAAAACTAATTGAAAAATATGACTCTTTATTTGATTTTGCATTAGATACTATAAAAGACAGTAGAAAAAGACAATTAGGTTTTAAGAAGCTTCAGACTCAAACAAATATTACTGATGTTATGTTAAAGTCTTTAGATATACATAATAATAAAACAAGTCAAGAATATATTCTTAAAGTTGAATCATAGGAGAAAAGAATGGGTTATCACGATTTATTTTCAGGTTTTCAAAATAGTCTTAGTTATATGGGGCAAGCACAAGGTAGAATACAAGAAGGGTTTTATCGAGCCTATGATAAAGAAAATCCTATAACACCACAGCAAAGTGCTGATTTCACTTCTGCTTTTGTAGAAGAAGATTTTGCAGCAAGACTTGCAGAAGCTCAATTAAAAGCATTGAAGTCTCATGATGAGATGACTCAAACTCTAATTAATATAAAATCTTAAATAAACGAAAATTACTTTTTAAGTATAATATCCTTTTTATAAAGGATTTATGCTGTTTGACTTATTAAACTTAACATTATTAGCTGTTTTTATTCCTACATTTTTTATTGTTTCTATTACTCCTGGTATGTGTATGACCTTAGCTTTAAGCATGGGAATGAGTATTGGTTTAAAAAGAACATTTTTTATGATGTATGGAGAACTTATTGGAGTAGGGTTGGTTGCTAGTGCATCTGTTATTGGGGTTGCAACCATAATGCTAAAATACCCAACTATATTTTTAGTTTTAAAGTATGGTGGTGGAGCTTATTTAGCTTATCTTGGTATTCAAATGTGGATGTCAAAGGGAAAAATGGCTGTTAGTTTAGATGAGTGCTCTTATAGTGTTTCTAGAAAGAACTTAGCCCTACAAGGGTTTTTAACAGCAATTGCAAATCCAAAAGGTTGGGCATTTTTCATTGCTTTACTTCCTCCTTTTATCGATAAAAATTTAGAATTAGCTCCACAGCTTTCCGTTCTACTTTTAATAATACTGTTCTTAGAGTTTATGTGTTTGATTATCTATGCAAGTGGTGGAACAACTCTTAGAAAACTTTTACAAAATAGTAATAATGTAAAACTAATAAATAAAATTGCAGGAACTATGATGATAGGAATAGGAATTTGGCTAGCTTCTAGTTAAGAGTAAAATGAAACTACTAATCAAATCTATTCTAATTTTAGCAACTATTTTTACAACAACACTTCTTATTATAAAGTTTAGTGGAGTTTTAACTGTTGAAGATATAAAAGAAATCTTCGCTACATTGAAGTCACAACCTTCTTATATCTTGGGAGGTTTAATTGTTTTACTTCTTTTTATAGATTTATTTATTGCCGTTCCAACTATGACAATTATTATTCTAGCAGGGTATTTTATTGGTTTTGAATTGGCTGTGTTTTATACTTTTTTAGGACTTTTTTCAGCTTCTTTTACAGGCTACTTTTTATCAAGAAAACATGGCAAAAAAATTTTAGATAAACTTTCAAGTGATGAAGAACAAAAGTTAGAGATGACAGAACTTTTTAATAAATATGGAGTTTTGGTTTTGATTCTTTCAAGAGCTGTTCCTATGCTTCCTGAAATCTCTTCATGTTTAGCGGGAACTTGTAAAATGTCTTTTAAAAGATTCTTTTTTGCTTGGTCTTTAGGAACTATTCCATATTTATGTGTGATTGCATATGCAGGTTCTATTTCCAAACTTGATGATCCTATGCCTGCTATTTATGCAGCATTAGGTGTGACATTTGTTTTTTGGTTTTTATGGCTAATTTTTATGAAAAAAAATGGAATAAAGCTAAGAAATAAATAGTTTAATTCACAAAGAAAAACTCTTTGTGAATTAAGTTTTAGTGGTCTAAAATTTGTTCTAAGAATAGTTTTAACCTATCAGATTGAGGATTTTCAAAGAATTCTTCAGGGGTATTTTCTTCTACAATTTGCCCTGCATCCATAAAGATAACTCTATCTGCAACCTTTTTTGCAAACCCCATCTCATGTGTAACACAAACCATAGTAATACCTTCATCTGCTAATTCAACCATTACATCAAGAACTTCCCCAATCATCTCTGGGTCTAGTGCTGAAGTTGGTTCATCAAAAAGCATTATCTCTGGATTATTACAAAGACATCTTGCAATTGCAACCCTTTGTTGTTGCCCACCTGATAATTGATTTGGATATTTATGAGCTTGCTCTGCAATTTTTACTCTTTCTAAATAGTGCATTGCAGTTTCAATAGCTTCATTTCTAGGTTTTTTAGATACCCACGTTGGAGCAAGAATCAGGTTTTCTAAGATTGAAAGGTGAGGGAATAGGTTAAAGTGTTGGAAAACCATTCCTACATGAGTTCTAATCTCTCTAATTCTTTTTACATCTTCTGTTAATTCTAAACCATTTATAACAATTTGTCCTTCTTGGAATTGTTCTAGTCTATTCATACATCTAATAGTAGTAGATTTACCAGAACCAGAAGGTCCACAAATTACAATTTTCTCACCTTTTTTTACTTTTAAATTAACATCTTTTAAAACGTGGAAATCACCATACCACTTATTTACATTGTTCATTTCTATCATATATTCTAATTCACTCATTATATTTTCCTATTTGTGATCTGTGTTAAATTTTTCTTCAATTGATTTAGCATATTTAGACATACTAAAACAGATAACCCAGTAAATAAAGGTTACAAATACATATCCTTCTGTTTCAAATCCTAACCAATTTGGGTCTGTTGATGTTAATGTAACCATTGCTAAAACATCAAATAATCCAATAATTAATACTAATGTTGTATCTTTAAATAAAGAGATAAATGAACCAACAATATTTGGAATTGAAATTTTAAGTGCTTGAGGTAAAATAATTAGCCCCATCGTTTGCCAATAATTTAACCCTATTGAATCAGCAGCTTCATATTGACCTTTTGGAATAGCTTGAAGACCACCTCTAATAACTTCTGCAATATAAGCAGCTTGGAAAAGTGTAATACCAATTAATGCTCTAAGAAGTTTATCAAAGTCCATATTCTCTGGAAAGAATAGTGGTAAAATAACAGATGACATGAATAATAGAGTAATTAAAGGAACACCTCTAATAAACTCAATATACATAACACTTATTGTTCTAATAATTGGCATATTTGATTGTCTACCAAGAGCAAAAACAATACCAATAGGGAAAGAAACAATAATACCAACAGCAGCTACAACAATAGTAAGTAGTAATCCACCCCATTTAGTTGTAGGAATAATCTCTAAACCAAAACCACCGTAAAGTAAAACTACTGAGATAATAGGGAAAGAGATAATAATAAATGCTCTTGCAAGAGTATTATTTATATTTCTAAATCCAATTGTATATAAAATAAAGATTGCAAGTACTAAGTTTGGTCTCCAGTATTGTTCTTCTGGATAGAAACCATAGATAAACTGATTGAATTTTTCATAAATAAAAATCCATCTAGCACCATCTTTTGTAATCTCTTCTTTTGTTCCACTCCATGTTGCATCAAAAATCATCCAATCAAGTAGAGGTGGAACCGTTATATATAAAAGTATAAAAGACAGTATTGTTAAAATAGAACTTGTAATATCTGAAAATAGATTCTCTTTTAACCAGTGAACTAATCCTTTTGTTCCTGAAGGAGCAGGACGAGCTTGTTTTGTTTCATAAATTGCCATCTCTATCTCTCCTTAATCTTTATTTTTTCATTAATATAGTTCATGATAATTGAGATAACTATACTAATTGTTAAATAAACAGCCATTGTCATTAGAATAATTTCAATTGCTTGTCCAACTTGGTTTAAAGAAGTTCCTGCGAAGATTGTTACTAACTCTGGGTAACCAATTGCCGTGGCTAGTGAAGAGTTTTTAGTCAAGTTAAGGTATTGATTAATCACAGGTGGAATAATAACCCTTAATGCTTGTGGTAAAACAACTTTTTTTAAGATTATATGTTCTTTTAATCCTAATGCATGAGCTGCTTCTTTTTGTCCCTTTGGTACTGCTTCAATACCAGCACGTACAGCTTCAGCAATATAGGTTGCTGTATAAATACTAAGAGCAAAAGCAAGTGCAAGAAGTTCTGGAATTAAAGTCCAACCACCTCTAAAATTAAATCCTTTAAGTTCTGCATACTCTAAAGTAGCAGGTGTTCCACTTACAAAGAATACTAAAGTTGGTGCAGCTATTAAAATAGCTAAAGAAGTCCAAACAACAGGAAACTCTTCTCCTGTTTCATCATGTTTTTTTCTTGCCCATTTTACTAAATAAGCACATGCAACAACTGCTAAAATAAAAGCAATGATAACAGCTATAAAACCACTTTCTAAAATAGGTTTAGGAATATAAAGACCTCTATTATTAAAGAAAATAGAATCAAAATAAGTGATTGATTGCCTAGGACTAGGCAGTGAAGCTAATACAACATTATACCAAAATAGTATTTGTAGAAGAATAGGAATATTCCTAAAAGTTTCAACATATACCATACAAAGTTTAGAAATCATAAAGTTTTTAGAAAGTCTTCCAATTCCAATTAAAAGACCAAGTATTGAAGCAAAAAATATACCAATAGCAGAAACTAAAATAGTATTTAATAAACCAACAATAAAAACTTTTCCATGAGAGTTTGATTCATCATACTCAATAAGTGATTGTACGATTCCAAATCCGGCTTCACTACTTAAAAAGTCAAACCCTGTATTAATCCCACGTTTTTCAATATTTATAAACATATTATTTAAAATAAAATATGTAAATATAAATATCCCTGCAAGTGCAAGTATTTGATAAATGATAGCTCTTTTTTCAGGATTGTTATAAAAGGCTACATTTTCCTGAGGTTCTTTTTTTATTTTTTTCATTTTTTTACCTTGTCATTAAAAGAAGAAGAAAATCTTCTTCTTTTGTATTAAATAAAATAAGTATTTCTACTTTTCTTATCTAATTGGTGCTCCATATTGTAAACCACCGTCTTTCCAAAGTTTATTTAGACCTCTGTCAATTTTTAATGGAGAGTCTTTTCCAACATTTCTATCAAATACTTCTCCATAGTTACCAACTTGTTTGATAATATTATAAGCCCATTTTGCATCAAGACCCATTTGCTCACCAATATTTGATGAAGTTCCTAATAATCTTTTTACATTTGGATTATTAGATTTTAACATCTCGTCAACATTTTTAGAAGTAATACCTAACTCTTCTGCATTTAACATTGCAATATGAGTCCATTTTGCGATATTAAACCATTTGTCATCACCTTGTCTAACAACAGGACCTAAAGGCTCTTTTGAAATAATTTCAGGTAAAACAATTGCAGAATTTGGATCTTTTAGTTTTGTTCTTAAAGCATATAATTGAGAAGCATCAGAAGTAATAACATCACATCTTCCAGCTTTAAAACCTTCAATTGTTTGAGCTGTAGTATCATATGTAATTGGAGTATACGCCATGTTGTTTGCTTTGAAATAATCAGTTAAGTTAAGCTCAGTTGTAGTTCCTGCTTGAATACAAAATGCAGCTCCATCAAGCTCTTTAGCTGATGTTACACCAAGGTCTTTCTTTACCATAAAACCTTGACCATCATAATAGTTTGCACCAATGAAGTTTAATCCTAAAGAAGTATCTCTTGTTGCTGTCCAAGTTGTATTTCTTGAAAGAACATCAATTTCACCACTTTGTAAAGCAGTAAATCTCTCTTTTGCATTTAAGTGAGCATATTTAACTTTAGATGCATCACCTAAAACTGCTGCCGCAACAGCTTTACAAAAATCAACATCTATACCTTTCCAAACACCATCTGTATCAGGAGCAGCAAATCCAGGAAGACCAGTATTTAGTCCACAACTTAAGTAACCTTTCTTCTTCGTATCGTCAAGTGTATCTGCCATAGATACCGATGCAGTCATTGCTAAAGCAGCAAGACTTAATGTAACAGTTTTAAGTAATTTCATCATTTCATCCTTTTTTTATTTTTCACAACAAAATTATATATTCTAAATATAGCAATTGTGTAGCAAATACAATTATATTGTAAAAAATTACCTACTTTTTAGAATTTTTGTATAATTAATGTGCAATTTTGATATTACTTCCTTCTTATTTAATATGTAAATTAGCACCTAAATATTTGTCAAATTTAAGGGGATTTATATTAAGCTTAGGAAAATTTAAATTGGAGCATTTATGCTAGTAGATGGATTTGGTAGAAAAGTAGACTATCTAAGGGTTTCAGTTACAGAAAGATGTAACTTTAGATGCCAATATTGTATGCCAGAAAAACCATTCTCTTGGGTACCTAAAGAAGAGTTATTAAGCTATGAAGATTTATTTGAATTTATAAAAGTTGGAATAGACGAAGGTATCAAGAAAGTAAGAATTACTGGTGGAGAACCTTTATTAAGAGAAGGTTTAGAAAACTTTATAGAAATGATAGCTACATATAAAGAAGATATAGATTTAGCACTTACAACAAATGGGTTTTTATTAGACCAAGCAGCACAAAAACTAAAAGATGCAGGACTTAAAAGAATTAATGTTTCTTTAGACTCATTAAAAGAAGATGTAGCTGCAAAAGTAGCACAAAAGAATGTTTTAAAAAAGGTTCTAAAAGGAATTGAAGCTGCTGATAAAGTAGGTTTAAAAATAAAAATAAACTGTGTACCTATGCAAGGAATAAATGATACAGAGTTAGTTGATATTTTAGAATTCTGTAGAGAAAAAGGTTATCCTGTTAGATTTATTGAGTATATGGAAAACTCTCATGCAAAAGATACTGCAAAGGGTTTAACAAGTGATGAAATTCAAGAAATAATTAGAAAATCATATAACTTTACAAAAGAAGAAAGAACTGGTTCTTCACCTTCTCAAGATTATAAATTAGAAGATGGTTATGTATTTGGTATTATTGAACCTCATAAAGATGATTTCTGTGCAACATGTAATAGAATTAGATTAACTGCAAGTGGTGTATTAATTCCATGTTTATATTTTGAAGATGCACAAAGTATTAAAGAAGCAATTCAAGCAAGGGATATCAAAAAAGCAGCTGCTATATTAAAAGATGTTTTAGCAAATAAACCAGAGAAAAACAAGTGGTCATCTGAAGACTCTACAGAGACTTCAACTAGAGCATTTTATGAAACAGGGGGATGATAGGTTAGAAACCTATTTTCTTTCTTTTCCCTAACTCTTTTAGTGTTTTAAGTTCTTGCTTTCTACTTACATTATAAAACTCTACAAATAGTCCTATAGCATTTGATTTTAAATGAATATGAGAATCTTTAATTGTATCACTAGCTACTAAGTATTCATTGTTTACATTCTTTTCTACTTTTTTATAATCATCATAAAGAGTCTCAATTTGTATTTTAAGAGATAAGAACTCTTTTCTATTATCTGAGATAATTCCAACATAATAAGAATTACCTGCTTTTTTAGTAAACTTTTGATTTGTTTTACTTGTATCAATATTTAATTCTTTAATAAGTTGTGCAAACTTGATATCTTGATGTTCACCTAAATCATTATCTAATAAAAATTTACAAACTTCTTCTGATTTTTTTAATCCAAAGTCATAAGTTATACCATCAGTTAAAACTACTTCTGAGTCATCTTTTAGTAAAAAAGTAACTTGAAAAGATGAGTAGAAGTTTCCAAGTAGATAGTTTATTTCTGTTTTAATATCTTTAATATCTTCTAATTTAATTTTCTCTTCTTTATTCTTTTTATTATTGTCACTAAAGTGCCAAGAAATAAATGTATCATCAATATTTATATCAATAGTTCTTTTTATAAATGTTACATAAACAGTAGAAGCGATTTGAAAAGCACATAATGCAAGTGCAGCAAAAAAAAGAATAGAGTAGATTCCACCTTGTTGAATATGACCTTGATACATTACTGATGCAAATAGTGAGAATGCAACAAGCATAAAAAGTTTGTATGAGTAGGCTTTATCTAAAGTTAGTTTCAGTGATTGCATTTAATGACCTTTTCTTTGTGTTTGTGTATTATAGTTTACTTTGTTTAAATTTAACTAAGATTTATAGAAAATTAGTTTTTTCCTTAAAGAAAGATTAATATAGTTTAAGATAAAATCCGGTTCCACTTTATAAAAGTGAGATAATATACCTATTAGGAGGTCATTATGGCTTTAGATCAGGACGTAAAAGCAGAAATTATTGCAAAATACAGAAGAGAAGATAACGATACAGGTTCAGCAGAAGTACAAATTGCACTTTTAACAGAGCAAATCAAAGTATTAACTGAGCACTTAAAAACAAACAAAAAAGATCACTCATCAAGATTAGGTCTTTTAAAAATGGTTGGTAAAAGAAAAAGACTTTTAGCATATTTAAGAAAAACTGATTATTCAAGATTCACTTCATTAATTGCAGACTTAGGAATCAGAGCTAAGTAATTTATAGCTTTTAAAAGAGTAAAAAAGGTTGCAAGATTTCTTGCAACCTTTTTTTTTGAATTAAACATAAAGATAAAAATTAGTTTTTATTAATAATAAAGATTAATAAATCTTCTTGTAGAATATTTAGAAAAATATTATTAGGGAAAAAATGTTACTAACTAAAAAGAGCGAATATGCTTTACTTTCTTTGATTTCTATTGCAAAAAGTGATAGCCCAAAGAATGTTGATGTTTTATCAAAAGAATTAAATATTCCTAAATCTTTTTTAGCAAAAATAATGCAAAACCTTGCAAAAAACAATATTGTACTTTCTCAAAGGGGAGTTAATGGAGGTTTTGTTTTAAAGAAACCTTATGATGAAATCACTATTTTAGAGATTACAACAGTTGCAGAGGAAAAGATACCATCGGTATTTGAATGCTCTCCTTCTGTTACATCATGTCCTCAAGATATAGCAAATGCATGTAGCGTTTGGCCATTATTAAATAATCTACAAGGCAAAATAAATGACTTTTTAGGAAGTCTTACATTAAAGGACATTGCTACATGAAGCTTTTTCATTTATCTCATACAGATTTAGATGGATTTAGCTGTCAATTAATCACAAAAGAGTACTTCAAAGAAGGTTTTTTCTATAACGCTAATTATGGTTTAGAGGTAAAACTTTCACTTAAAAAGATTTTAGAAGAGATAGAATCTTTAAAAGATGAAGAGATTCTTTTTTTAATTACAGATTTAAATTTAACACTTCAAGAAGCTAAGGACTTAAACAAAAGTATTGAGGCTTTAACTGCTGATGGATATAACATCAAACTACAATTATTAGATCATCATGCAACTGGTGAAAAAAGTGCAGCAAAATATGACTGGTATTATTTAGACATAAAAAGATGTGCTGCAAAAATCACTTATGATTATATGCTTGAAACATATGATGCATTTGATGAAGAGACTAGAAAGTGGTTAAAACCACTAATTGATAGTGTAAATGCAATTGATATCTGGCTAGACCATGAGACTCAAAACTTTGAATTTGGAAAAGTATTACTTACAATGATTAGTAAAGTAAGAGAAATAAACAATGTTTTATTTGCTGATTTAAACAGAGAGTTTAGACTTCATTTATTAAAAGAAGCATCAAGTTTCTTAGACAAAGAGAATGGAAATATTCTTTTAGATGATAGTATTCATAGCTTAAAAAAAGAGTTTCTAAAACAAGATGGAGTTGATGATACAATAGATAACCTTGCAGCAAAATATTTAGTTCACTCTTTAGAGGGACTAAAAGATGAGTTAACTGTAACTTATAAAGGACATAAAGGTTTATTGACTTATACTTTAGGTTCTATTTCTATTCCTGCAAATGCATTTTTAAAAGCAAATCCAGATTTTGACTTTTTTATTGATATTAGTAAAAAAGGAAATACTTCATTCCGTGCAGATGGAAAAGTTAATGTTTCTTTAATAGCTCAAAAACTAGCAAATGGCGGAGGCCATGTTAATGCTAGCGGTTGTAAATTTGATGATTTCAAAGAAACAATTAATTACAATGATGTGAAAAAGTATATTCAAGGTAAACTTGATTCACTATCGGCTTAAAATTTAACAGATACATAAAAACTTAGCTCAAACTTATCATCATCGCTTAAGAAATTATTCTTTTTATATACAGCGTATGATGGTTTAGTTGTTGTTTCATATCCACTTTTTAATAACCACTCATGATAAACCCAGTGAATAAATTTTAGCATATCACCATGGTTACCTACTAAATCAAATTTTGCATAAACACCTTTTGCAATTTTAAACTTAGGAAGCTTCTCATTATAGGCATCAGTTTTTACACAAGCAATATATTGGCACTCATTTAAGTGAGTAATTGTAGGATTATCATGAAGTAGGGCAATTTGTTTATACTCTTTTATATCAGAGCTTAAAATCCATGTTTGAAGTTTTTGCCAAGTCTGTTTAATATTTACGTTGTAGCCTTTATTTCTTATATAATAACTCTCTAAATAAGGCATTTTAACTATCTTGGGTTCTAAGTTTGAGAAATCAGCCGTAGATTTTAATGCAAACTCTGATTCTTCTAAAATTCTATTTGAATACTCTTTGTATCCATTATTTCTCCACTCTTTAGGAGAAAAGTCAAATCTATTTTTAAAAGCTTTAATAAATGAAGATTGAGAACTATATCCACAAGAGTTTGCAATATCAGAAATTGTAGAGTATCTATTTGTAAGTAAAAGGTTTGCCGCTTTTTGTAATCTAATTGATTTTATGCTTTCATAGATGTTTTTCCCAAAAGCTTCTTTAAAGATTCTATGCATATGGAATTTACTAATTTGTAAGTCATAACTTAACTCCTCAATATCTATGTGAGTATCGATATGAGTGTAGATGTAGTAAAGAATATCATTTGCAATTCTAGTTCTTTTTTCCAATGTTTCTTTTTTCATGGTAACCATTGTAGCACTATTGAACTAAAAAAATAGCACGGTTGAACAATAAAATTAGCACAAAAGAAGAAGAAAAAGTTTTATTATTTGATTACAATAGATTATCTAAATTGAACTAGAGGAAAAACATGGAAACAAACTTAATTGCGGAAGCAGTAAAGTTTATGGCATTAGGTATGGGAATAGTGTTTATATTCCTAATAGTAATGATCTATGCTTTAAAACTGCAAGCAAAAATAATAGGGAAGTATTTTC